>JBFJWO010000176.1:0-9608 GCA_041623575.1 Gammaproteobacteria bacterium | reverse complement strand
TCCCCGCCCTGGTCGCAGATCGGGCAGTCCAGCGGGTGGTTGATGAGCAGGAACTCCATCGTCCCCTTCTGCGCCGCGATGGCCCGCGCCGAGCGCGTGAACACCTTCATCCCGTCCATGACCGGGGTGGCGCAGGCGGGCAGCGGCTTGGGCGCCTTCTCCACCTCCACCAGGCACATGCGGCAGTTGGCCGCCACGGTGAGCTTGTCGTGATAACAGAAGCGCGGGATGTGGATGTCGGCGGCGTCGGTGACCTCGATCAGCATCGCGCCCTTGCGCGCGCTTAACGCGCGCCCGTCGACCTCGATGGTGATGGTGTCGTCGGCCATGCGCTCAAGCGGCCTCGGCCCGGGCCTGCACGACGCTGCGGCCGTGCTCGACGTAGTGCTCGAACTCGCCGCGGAAGTGCTTGAGGAAACTGCGCACGGGCATCGCGGCGGCATCGCCGAGCGCACAGATGGTGGTGCCCTCGATCTTGCTGGCGACCGAGTCGAGCTTGTCGAGATCCTCAACGCGGCCCTTGCCGTTCACGATGCGTGTCAGCATCCGGTAGAGCCACCCCGTGCCTTCGCGGCACGGCGTGCACTGCCCGCACGACTCCGAGTAGTAGAACCGCGAGATGCGTCGCAGCACCTGCACCATGTCGGTGGTCTCGTCCATCACGATCACGGCGCCCGAACCGAGCATCGAGCCGGCGGCGACCAGCGACTCGTAGTCCATGTTGGTCTCGAGCATGACCGCCGCGGGCACCACCGGAACCGACGACCCGCCCGGGATCACCGCCTTCAACTCCCGCCCCCCGCGCATACCGCCGGCGAGCGCCAGCAGGTCGGCGAAAGCCATCCCGAGCGGCACTTCGAAGTTCCCCGGTCGCGCCACGTGCCCGCTCACCGAGAACAGCTTCTGCCCGCCCGACTTGGGCACGCCGAGGTCGGCGAACCACTGTGCGCCGCGGCGCAGGATGACGGGCACGGAGGCGAGCGTCTCGGTGTTGTTGATCGTGGTCGGCTTGCCGTAGAGGCCGTACTGGGCGGGGAACGGCGGTTTGAACCGCGGCAGGCCTTTCTTGCCTTCCAGCGACTCCAGCAGCGCGGTCTCCTCGCCGCAGATGTAGGCACCGGCGCCGAGCGTGGGGTGCAGGTGGAAGGTGATCCCGCTGCCCTGGATGTCCTCGCCGAGCCAGTCTCGCCCGCGTGCTTCCTCGACGGCGGCACAGAATCGCCGGTAGCTCTCGTCCATGAACTCGCCGCGCAGGTAGTTGTAGCCCACCGTGGCGCCCATGGCGAAGCCGGCGATGGCCATGCCCTCGACCAGCGCGTGTGGATTGAAACGCAGGATGTCGCGATCCTTGCAGGTGCCGGGCTCGGACTCGTCCGAGTTACACACCAGGTATTTCTGCCCGTCGCCCTTGGGCATGAAGCTCCACTTCAGCCCCGCCGGGAACCCCGCGCCGCCGCGACCGCGCAGACCCGAGGCCTTGACCTCGTCGATCACCTGCTCGCGCGTCATCTCGCCGCGCAGGATTCGCTGCCAGGCCTCGTAGCCGCCGATGGCGAGGTAGTTGTCCAGCGTCCACGGCTCCTCGAAGCGCAGGGTCTGGAAGCACACTTGATTGGGTTCGGCGGACACGCTCACTCCAGGCCGTCCAGGATCTCGTCGACGCGCGCCGGCGTCAGGTCGGTGTGATACACGTGATCGACCTGCATCATGGGCCCGCCGGTACAGGCCGCCAGGCATTCCTCTTCGCGCTTGAGGTAGATCCGCCCGTCCGGGGTGGACTCGCCCAGCCGGATGCCGAGCTTGCCCTCGACGTGCGCCACGATCTCGTCGGACCCGGTGAGCATACACGAGATGTTGGTGCAGATGGCCACGCAGTGACGGCCCACCGGGCGGGTCTCGAACATCGAGTAGAAGGTGCCGACCTCGTAGACCGCGATCGGCGCCAGGCCGAGATAGTCGGCCACCGCGTCCATCAGCCCGCTGGTCAGGTGACCGCCGTTCTCGTGCTGCACGACCCGCAGCGCGGCGAGCACGGCGGAGCGGCGCTGGTCCGCCGGAAAGCGCGCCAGCCAGGCGTCGATCTCGGCGCGCGCGTGCTCGCTGAGGCCGGCGCCCCGCCCCTCGCCGCCCGCGCTCACCGGTCCACTTCCCCGAACACGATGTCCTGGGTGCCGATCAGGGCGACCACGTCGGCCAGCATGTGCCCGCGCGCCATCTCGTCGAGCGCCGAGAGGTGCGCGAAACCCGGGGCGCGGATCTTGAGCCGATAGGGTTTGTTGGCGCCGTCGGAGACCAGGTACACGCCGAACTCGCCCTTCGGGTGCTCGACCGCGGCGTAGGCCTCGCCCGGCGGCACGCACAGCCCTTCGGTGAACAGCTTGAAGTGGTGGATCAACGCTTCCATGTCGCCCTTCATGTCCTCGCGGCTCGGCGGCGTGATCTTGTGGTCGTCCGAGAGCACCGGCCCGGGGTTGGCGCGCAGCCACTCGACGCACTGGCGGATGATGCGGGTGGACTGGCGCAGTTCCTCGATGCGGACCAGGTAGCGGTCGTAACAATCGCCCTCGGTGCCGAGCGGGATGTCGAAGTCCATCCGCTCGTAGACTTCGTACGGTTGTTTCTTGCGCAGGTCCCAGGCGATGCCCGAACCGCGCGCCATCGGCCCGGTGAAGCCCAGCTGCAGCGCACGCTCCGCGGTGACCACGCCGATGCCGACCGTGCGCTGTTTCCAGATGCGGTTGTCGGTCAGCAGCGTCTCGTACTCGTCGACGAGGCCGGGGAAGCGGCGGGCGAAGTCGTCGATGAAATCGAGCAGGCTGCCCTGGCGGTTCTCGTTCAGTCGCTCGGTGTCGTGCTTGCCGTGCCAGCGGCTCTCGGCGTACTGCGGCATGGTGTCGGGCAGGTCGCGGGCGACGCCGCCGGGGCGGTAGTAGGTCGCGTGCAGGCGCGCCCCGGAGACCGCCTCGTAGCAGTCCATGAGGTCTTCGCGCTCGCGAAAGCAGTACAGGAACACGGTCATCGCGCCGATGTCGAGCGCGTGCGCGCCGAGCCACAGCAAGTGGTTCAGGATGCGGGTGATCTCGTCGAACATCACGCGGATGTACTGCGCGCGTTCGGGCACTTCGACGCCGAGCAGCTTCTCGATGGCCAGCACGTAGCCGTGCTCGTTGCACATCATCGAGACGTAGTCCAGGCGGTCCATGTAGCCGATGCTCTGGTTGTAGGGCTTGGACTCGGCGAGCTTCTCGGTGCCGCGGTGCAGCAGCCCGATGTGCGGGTCGGCGCGCTGCACCACCTCGCCGTCCATCTCCAGCACCAGCCGCAGCACCCCGTGCGCGGACGGGTGCTGGGGGCCGAAGTTGACGGTGTAGTTGCGGATCTCGTTCATTTCTCGCCCGCCCGATCGCCGGGCGCGTCCGCCACGAAGCGGTGATCGTCGCGGATCACGCGCGGCACCAGGACCCGCGGCTCGATGCTGACCGGCTGGTAGACGACACGCCGCTTGTCCGGGTCGTAGCGCATCTCGACGTGGCCGACCAGCGGGAAGTCCTTGCGGAACGGGTGACCGACGAAGCCGTAGTCGGTGAGCAGCCGGCGCAGGTCGGTGTGGCCCTCGAAGAGGATGCCGAACAGGTCGAAGGCTTCGCGCTCGTACCAGTCGGCCGAGCGCCACACGCCGGTCAACGACGGCACCAGGGGCACCGCGCCGGGCGGCGCGAAGCAGCGGATCCGCAGCCGGCGGTTGTGGCGGTAGGAGAGCAGGTGGACGACGACGGCGAAACGCCGCTCCTGGGCCTCGACCGGCAACGCGTCGCCGAAATGCAGCCGCCCGGAAGAAGCCTCCTCGACGCCGCGGCTGAAACCGCTCGAGGTGCTTTCCTCGGTGGCCCACTCGGACTTGCCGTACAGGAGGTAGTCGACGCCGCACAGATCGCTCAGCTGCTCGAAGTGCAAGGCCGGGTCGTCGCGCAGCGTCTCGCAGCTTGCCAGCCACCGCTCGGGAGCGATTTCGACGCTGACCTCGCCGAAAGCAACGGTGATGTCCAGCGCGGCGTCACCGAGTCGCTCGCGCAAGGCGGCGACGAGCGCTGCGCTGCGCTCGTTCATCGCGGCTGACCCGGGCGCGCCGGCCATCAGCGCGCGATCGTGTTGGTGCGCCGGATCTTGTTCTGCAGTTGCAGGATTCCGTACAACAACGCTTCGGCCGTCGGCGGGCAACCGGGCACGTAGACGTCGACCGGGACGATCCGGTCGCAGCCCCGCACCACCGCGTAGGAGTAGTGGTAGTACCCGCCGCCGTTGGCGCACGAGCCCATGGAGATCACCCAGCGCGGCTCGGCCATCTGGTCGTAGACCTTGCGCAGCGCCGGCGCCATCTTGTTGACCAGCGTGCCGGCGACGATCATCACGTCCGACTGGCGCGGGCTGGGGCGAAAGACGATCCCGAAACGGTCGAGGTCGTAGCGCGAAGCGCCCGCGTGCATCATCTCCACCGCGCAGCAGGCCAGCCCGAACGTCATCGGCCACAGCGACCCGGTGCGCGCCCAGTTGATCACCTTGTCGAGCGAAGTCGTCACCACGCCCTGCTCCAGCACGCCCTCTATTCCCATTCCAGCGCGCCCTTCTTCCATTCGTAGACGAAGCCGACCACCAGGATCAGCAGGAAGATACCCATCGCCGCGAAACCGGCCGGGCCGATCTTCTGCAGCACCACGGCCCAGGGAAACAGGAAAGCGATCTCGAGATCGAAGATGATGAACAGGATGGCGACCAGGTAGTAGCGCACGTCGAACTTCATGCGCGCGTCCTCGAAGGCCTCGAACCCGCACTCGTAGGGCGAGTCCTTGGCCGCGTCCGGGCGGCGGCTGCCGATCACCATGCCGGCGGCCAGCGCCGCGCCACCGATGGTCATGGCGACCAGCAGGAACAGCAGGATTGGCAGGTAACCTTCCAACATGTGCGGCGTGCCGATTCCTCGTTTGGCCGGGGCGCTCGAGAGACGCCCCCGGGATCCGCGCGACCTGCGCCGATCCTCCGTCCCGCCGTGCGGTGCCCCCTTGTCGACGGGAGCGCTCGCCAGGCGGGACGCCTACTTCTGGTGCCGATGCCCGGACTCGAACCGGGACGGCTTTCGCCACTACCCCCTCAAGATAGCGTGTCTACCAATTCCACCACATCGGCTGTGACTGTGCCCGCCCGCGTCGCTCGCCGGCGGGGATGCGCGGACTGCGGCGTCAGTCCACCTTGGGCAAATCCGATTCCTCCGCCGGTAGTTGCGGCACCCCCTCCTCGGCCGGCTGGACCTGCTCGAGCGGCACCACGTCGGTCACGCTGCCGGTGCGCTCGCCGCTGCGCGCAGCGAGGTAGGCGAGTCCGATGCTCGTGGCGAAGAACAGTGCCGCGAACAGCGTGGTCAACTTGACCAGAAACGACGCCGAACCGCGCGCCCCGAACACGGTCGCCGAAGCGCCGCTGCCGAACGCCGCCCCGGCGTCGGCCCCCTTGCCGTGCTGCAGGAGCACCAGCGAGATGACCCCAATGGCCAGCAGCACGTGTAGCGCCAGGACTATCGAAAGCATGACAACACCAATCTAGCTCGGGCCGCAGGCCCGGCAAATGTTCAAAAATTCGTCGGCCCGCAACGAGGCGCCGCCGATCAGACCGCCGTCGATGTCTTCCATGGCGAACAACTCTGCGGCGTTGCCCGCGTTGACGCTCCCGCCATAGAGAAGGGTCACGGCATCGCGGGCCGGCAGGCCGGCACCGATGAACGCGTGCACCGCCTGCGCCTGGCCCGGGGTTGCGGTGCGCCCGGTGCCGATCGCCCAGACGGGCTCGTAGGCGATGATCGCGGCGTCGAAACAGTCCGCGCCCAGTTCCGCCCGCACCGCATCCAGTTGGCGCGCAACCACCGCCTCGGTTTGGCCGGCCTCGCGCTCGGCGAGCGTCTCGCCGACGCACAGGATGGGCGTCAACCCGGCGGCGCGCACAGCGGCGTACTTGCGCACGCTCAGCAGGTCCGATTCCCCGTACACGTGCCGTCGTTCCGAGTGGCCGACGATGACGTACTCGCAGCCATACTCGCCGAGCATGGCGGCGGAGACCTCACCGGTGAAGGCACCTTCGTGCTGATCGGCGGCGTCCTGGGCACCCAGGGCCACGCGACTTCCTCGCAGGGCCGCGCCGGCCTCGCCGAGGTGCACGAAAGTGGGGCATACGATCACCCGAACCGCCGCGTCGAGGTCACCCGCCCCGGTGGCGATCGCGCCGGCCAGGGAAGCCGCGCTGTCGCGCGTGCCGTTGAGTTTCCAGTTACCCGCGACGGTGCGAGTACGCATGCGCCGCGCCCCTTCTCAAAAGGAGCGAAGCTTACCTGCGGGAGGGGTAGAAATCAATTTGTCCGGGCCCCCGAAACCCCGCCGCACGGCGCCCCGGCGCGGGTCCGGGCTCAGGCCCTGCGCACGTGCGGCGTGGGCGCCACCTCGGCGCTCACCGATGTGCCCACCACGGCGGCTACCCGCTGGGCAATGCGTTCCACGGCGCCGCGGTCACGGCCCTCGACCATCACCCGTACCACCGGCTCGGTGCCCGACGGGCGCAGCAACACCCGGCCCTGGTCCGCGAGTTCGGTCTCGGCCTCGCTCAGCGCGGCGCGGATCTCGGGAACCCCGCTCAGGTCGACCCGTCGCGGCATGGGTACGTTGACCAGCGTCTGCGGGTAACGCGTCATGCCCGAAGCCACTTCGCGCAGGGACTTGCCGCTCGCCTCGAGGTGCGCGAGCACCTGCAGCGCGGAGACGATCCCGTCGCCGGTCGTGGTCTTGTCGAGACAGATGATGTGGCCCGAGTTCTCGCCGCCGAGCAGCCAGTCGCGCGCCTGCAGTTCTTCCAGCACGAACCGGTCGCCGACCGCGGCACGGGCGAACGGGATGCCGGCGTCCGCCAGCGCGTGCTCCAGACCGAGGTTGCTCATGACCGTGCCGACCACGCCGCCGCGCAACTCGCCGGCCGCCTGCTTGGCGCGGGCCATCACCAGCAGCATCACGTCGCCGTCCACGATGTCGCCCTCGGCGTCCACCATGAGCACCCGGTCACCGTCGCCGTCGAGCGCGATGCCGACGTCGGCGCGCAACTGGCGGACCCGCTCCTGCAGGTTGGCGGGTGCGGTCGAGCCGTAGTCCTGGTTGATGTTGAGTCCGTCGGGCTCGTCGCCGATCGAGAACACTTCGGCGCCGAGTTCACGCAGCACCCGCTTGGCGATGTGGTAAGTGGCACCGTGGGCCGTGTCGACCACGATCCTGAGGTTGCTCAGGCGCGTGCCGAGCGGAATGGTGCTCTTGCAGAACTCGATGTAGCGCCCGGCCGCGTCGTTGATCCGGTCGGCCTTGCCGAGCGACCCGGAATCGACCGTCTGCAGCGGTTCCTCCAGCATCGCCTCGATGGCGAGTTCCGTCTCGTCGGGCAACTTGGCGCCGGATTCGGAAAAGAACTTGATGCCGTTGTCGTAGTACGGGTTGTGCGACGCGCTGATGACGATGCCGGCCGAGGCGCGGAACGTGCGGGTGAGGTAGGCCACCGCCGGGGTCGGCATGGGGCCGAGCAACAGGCAGTCGACGCCCGCCGAGGACAGGCCCGCTTCGAGCGCCGCCTCGAACAGGTACCCCGAGATCCGTGTGTCCTTGCCGATGATCACCGGCTGGCGGCGCGAGGACGCGAGCACCCGGCCCACGGCCCAGCCGAGTTTCAGAATGAAGGGCGCGGTCATGGGCTCGTCGCCAACCCGCCCGCGGATACCGTCGGTCCCGAAGTACTGTTTCGCCATCGAACAAAAGCCCTCAAGTCTGCCAGGTTACCCGGCACGCTCGGCCGGGCGTTCTTCGTGTTGCGTTCAGCGGCTCGGCGGGCGCAGCGCGGCGAGCATCGCCAGCGCCTCCCGTGTTGCGCGTACGTCGTGCACGCGCACCACGCTCGCGCCCTGCTGTACCGCGAGCAGCGCTGCGACGGCGCTGCCGAGCGCCCGCTCGCCGGGCCCCGCACCGGTCACCTCGCCGATCATACGCTTGCGCGAAAGCCCGACCACCACCGGCAGGTCATGCCGGGTCAGCCGGGAAAGTCCGCGTAACAGGGTCAAGTTATGGGCAAGAAGCTTGCCAAATCCGAAGCCCGGGTCGAGCAGTATGGCCTCGCGCCGAATCCCGCCGGCGGTACACGCCGCCACCCGCGCGGCCAGGAACTCGTCGACCTCCGCGACCACGTCGCGGTACTGCGGGCGGCGCTGCATGGTCCGCGGTTCGCCGAGCATGTGCATGAGGCACACCGGCACGCCGAGCGCCGCGGCGACCTCGACGGCCCCGGGCTGGCGCAGGGCGTAGACGTCGTTGATCAACGCGGCGCCGGCAGCCACCGCCGCGCGCATCACCTCGGGCTTGGAGGTATCGACCGAGAGAACGACGTCGAGGCGGGCGCTCAAGGCTTCGATCACCGGGATCACCCGGTCGAGTTCCTGCTGCAACGCCACGGGGTCGGCGCCGGGGCGGGTCGACTCGCCGCCGATATCGATCAGGTCCGCGCCCTCCTCGAGCAGGGTCGCGGCCTGCGTCAGCGCCGCGTCGAAGCCGGCGAACCGTCCGCCGTCGGAAAACGAGTCGGGCGTGACGTTGAGGATGCCCATGATCCGCGGGCGCTCGAAGTCGAGCACCCGCGTCCCGCAGCGGATGGGGGCGGGGACCCCGTCGGGGCCGACGCTCAGCTTTGCTCGCTCCCCTTCGCAGCGCTAGTGAAGGCTGGCCGGGCCTCCGATGGAGCCGTCTTCCGGGTCGCTGGACTTCGCCTCGCCGTCTTCCTTCGGGCGCGGATCGGAGTCGTCGTCGTTCCAGTCCGAAGGCGGCCCGGGTTCGCGGCCTTCCATGATCGCGTCGATCTGCCCGGCGTCGATGGTCTCGTACTTCATCAGCGTGCGCGACATCAGGTGCAGCTTGTCGAGGTTCTCGTCGAGCAGGCGGTGGGCGCGCTCGTAGTTTCGGTCGACGATCTGGCGGATCTCCTCGTCGATCGCGTGCGCGGTCTCGTCGGACATCTGCTTGTGCTGGGTGACCGAACGCCCGAGGAAGACCTCGCCCTCCTCGTCGCTGTAGGTGAGCGGCCCCAGTTTCTGCGACAGGCCCCACTTGGTGACCATGTTGCGGGCGATGTCGGTGGCCCGCTCGATGTCGTTGGAGGCACCCGTGGTCACGGCCTCGGCGCCGAAAATGATCTCCTCGGCGATGCGCCCGCCGAACAGGCTGGAGATCTGGCTCTCGAGGCGTTGCTTGCTGTGGCTGTAGCGGTCGCTTTCCGGCAGGAACATGGTCACGCCCAGGGCACGGCCGCGCGGGATGATGCTCACCTTGTAGACCGGGTCGTGATCGGGCACCAGGCGGCCGACGATCGCGTGACCCGCCTCGTGGTAGGCGGTCAGCTTCTTCTCGTCCTCGCTCATGACCATGGACTTGCGCTCGGCGCCCATCATGATCTTGTCCTTGGCGCGTTCGAACTCCTCCATCTCCACCAGGCGCTTGTTGGCACGCGCCGCGAACAGCGCCGCCTCGTTGACCAGGTTGGCCAGGTCG
>JBFJWO010000175.1:0-9626 GCA_041623575.1 Gammaproteobacteria bacterium | reverse complement strand
GGCGCCGCCGTGGTCGCGATCTCCAACGACGAGACCGGTATCTCCGAGGACCCGAACGAGCGTTTCGCGGTGGCCAAGCGCATCGTCGAGCGCGCCGAGGACCATGGCATCCCCCGCAGCGACGTGGTCGTCGACCCGCTGGTGATGCCGATCGGCGCCATCAACCAGGCCGGCGTGCAGGTGATGCACATTCTCAACCGGTTGCGCGACGAGTTGAAAGTCAACTCGACCTGCGGCGCGTCCAACGTCAGCTTCGGTCTGCCCAACCGGCGCGGGATCAACGCCGCGTTTCTGACCATGGGCATCACCGCCGGCCTCACCTCGGCGATCATGAACCCGCTGCACGCCGAGGACATCCAGGCAGTGGCGGGCGCCGACGTGATGATGGGCCACGATCCGGACTGCGCCCGCTGGATCCGGCGCTACCGCGAACCGCTCGCACCCGGCAGCGAAGAAGCCGGTGCGCGCCGCGGCCGCGAGCGCCGCCGCCGGCGCCGTGCCTGAGACGGGCGCCGGACGCGCGATGACATCGGGTTCGCCACCCCCTCCCGGCGACGCGCTGGTCGTGTTCACCCCCTCGGGGCGGCGCGGGCGCTTCCAGCGAGGCACGCCGGTGCTGCAGGCCGCCCGCGCGCTGGGCGTCGACATCGATTCGGTCTGCGGCGGGCGCGGCATCTGCGGCCGTTGCCAGGTCCTGCTGAGCGAAGGCGAGTTCCCCAAGCACGGCGTCGTCTCCCGGCCTGCGCACCTGAGCGCGCCGAACGAAGTCGAGCGCGGCTACGAGGCGGGCAACCCGTTGCGCGAGGGGCGGCGCCTGAGTTGCCAGGCGCTGGTACACGGCGACGTGGTGATCGACGTGCCGCCCGACAGCCAGGTGCACAAGCAGGTCGTGCGCAAACGCGCCGAAGTGCACGAGATCGAACTCGACCCGGTGGTGCGCGTGTACTACGTCGAGGTCCAGGAACCCAACATGCACGACCCGGCGAGCGACCTGCGCCGGCTCGAAGAGGCGCTCGAGTTCGAGTGGCGGTTGACGAACCTCGGCCTGTGCGACCTGCGGGTGATCCAGGGGCTGCAGCGCTCCCTGCGCGAGGGCGGCTGGAAGGTCACCGTCGCGGTGCACAACGACAACCAGATCATCGGCGTGTGGCCGGGCTTCAAGGACCGGGTCTACGGACTGGCGGTGGATCTCGGCTCGACCACCATCGCCGCGCACCTGAGCGACCTGGCGAGCGGCGAGGTCGTCGCCGCGGCCGGCGTGATGAACCCGCAGATCCGTTTCGGCGAAGACCTCATGAGCCGCGTCTCCTACGTGATGATGCACCCGGGCGGCGACCGCGAGATGACCGGCGTCGTGCGCGAGGCGCTGAACGGTCTGATCGAGGACGTCGCCGCCGAGGCCGGGATCGACGTCCGGGACGTGCTCGAGATCACGGTGGTGGGCAACCCGATCATGCACCACCTGCTGCTCGGCATCGACCCGATCGAACTCGGCGGCGCCCCGTTTGCCCTGGCCACCGATTCGGCGACCCGGGTTTGGGCCAGCGAGCTCGACCTGCGCGCGCATGCCAACGCGCGCGTCTACGTGCTGCCGTGTATCGCCGGGCACGTGGGTGCCGACACCGCCGGCGTGATCCTCTCCGAGGGACCGCACCTGCGCGAGGAAATGACCCTGCTGGTGGACGTCGGCACCAACGCCGAGATCGTCCTCGGCAACCGCCATCACCTGCTGGCCGCGTCGAGCCCCACCGGCCCGGCGTTCGAAGGGGCGCAGATCAGCTGCGGGCAACGGGCGGCGCCGGGCGCCATCGAACGGGTGCGTATCGACCCGGTGACGCTGGAGCCGCGCTTCAAGGTCATCGGCGGCGAGCTGTGGTCGAACGAGCCCGGCTTCGACGAGGTCGTGCGCGACACCGGCATCACCGGTGTGTGCGGCTCGGGCATCATCGAGGTGATCGCCGAGATGTTCCTCGCCGGGATCGTCAGCACGGACGGGGTGATCGACGGCGCGCTGGCCGCGCGCAGCCCGCGCATCACCGCCAACGGCCGCACCTGGTCCTATACGCTGCACGAGGGATCGCCGCAGCTTAGCATCACGCAGAACGACGTGCGCCAGATCCAGCTCGCCAAGGCGGCCCTCTACGCCGGTATCCGCCTGCTGATGGATCGACTGCAGATCGAGGAGCCGGACCGGATCAGGTTGGCGGGCGCCTTCGGCAGCCACATCGACGTGAAGTACGCCATGGTGCTCGGCCTGATTCCGGACTGCCCGCTCGAGCACGTCACCTCGGCGGGCAACGCCGCGGGCACCGGCGCGCGCATCACCCTGCTCGATCGCAAGGCGCGGGTGGAGATCGAGGACCTGGTGCGCCGCGTGGAAAAGGTCGAGACCGCGGTCGAGCCGCGCTTCCAGGAGCACTTCGTGGAGGCCATGGCCATCCCCCACCGCCGGGCGCCGTTCGAGCACCTGCGCCGGGCACTGCGTCTGCCCGAGCGGCAGGCGTCGGGTGCGCAGGAGTCGAACGCTTCGCGCCGCCGGCGCCGCAAGCGCGTGGGGTAGGGGCACGCCCCCGCGCCCGGGGGCGGGGCTTTCAGGTCGAGCCGGCGCTGACGCGCAGGTCGTGCACCATGCGCACCGCGGTCTCGACCCGGTTGTAGTAGCCGCGGATCTCCTCGAACTCGACGTAGCCCAGCGTACGGTAGAACTGCCGCGCGGGCATGTTCTGGGTGCGCACCTCGAGGTAGATCTCGCCGATGCCGGCGACGCGCGCCGAGCGCTCGAGCCATTCGATGAGCTGGCGCCCGATGCCCTTGCGCTGGTTCGGCGGGTGCACCGCGAGCAGGTTCAGGTGGGCGTGCTCGGCGGCGAAATACATGATCGCGAACCCCACCAGCTCACGCCCGATACGGGCGGTGACGACCAGCGTGTCCGGGCTCAGGATGTTGCGCACGATCCGCGGGCTGGTCCACGACCAGCCGAGACCCTGTTCGATCAGGTCGCGCGACATCAGCGCCAGCGGGTTGGCGTCGTCGGGCCCTGCCAGGGCGATCGTGAGTTGCTCGGCTTTCAATCGGGCTCGCCCGCTCGGCTCTTGGATCGAAGCGCAATGCTAGACCCGTTCGCGGGTCAAACTCAACCGGGGCCGGGCTCAGGGCGGGGGCGTGGCCGACAGGCTGCGCCGGTTGCGCTCCTCGCGGGGGGGAATGCCGAAATGGTCCCGGTAGCACTTGCTGAAGTGCGGCGCCGAGACGAAGCCGCAGGCGAACGCAACGTCGACGATGGACATGCTGGTCTGCAGCAGCAACTGGCGCGCCCGCGACAGGCGGAGTTCGAGATAGTAGCGGGTGGGCACGCATTGCAGGTACTTCTGGAACAATCGCTCCAGCTGGCGGCGCGACACCCCGACCGCCTGCGCCAGCTCATCGAGCGTCATCGGCTCCTCGATGTTGGCCTCCATCAGCGAGACCGCCTCGATCAGCTTCGGCTGGCTGGTGCCCAGGTGCAGGCGCAGGGGCACGCGCTGGCGATCGTGCTCGCCGCGAATGCGATCGCAGATGAACTGCTCCGAGATGCTGGCCGCCAGCGCGCGGCCGTGGTGCTGGGCGATCAGGTTGAGGAAGAGGTCGAGCGCCGCCGTGCCGCCGGCGCAGCTGCAGCGGTTGCGATCGATCTCGAACAGCTCGGCCGAGATCACGATGTGCGGGAACTCCTCGCGCAGGCTCGCCATGTTCTCCCAGTGGATGGTGCAGCGAAAGCCGTCCAGCAACTGCGCGCGGGCCAGCGCGTAGGTGCCGGTGCAAAGCGCCCCGAGCATCAGGTTGCGCTGGGCCATTTTCCTGAGCCAGGCGAGGTGGGCCTTGCTGCACGCCGCCTCGACGTCGAGCCCTCCGCAAACGAACAGCGCATCGAGCGGCGGCGGCTCGGCGGTGGTGTGATCCGGTGTGATCTTGATGCCGTTGCTGGCCGCGACCGGGGTCTCGTCGAGCGCCAGCGTATGCCACTCGTAGAGCGTGCGCTCGGCAACCCGGTTGGCCATGCGCATGGACTCGATGGCGGAGGCGAAGGCGATCATCGAGAACTGCGGCAGCATCAGGAACGCGACCCGGTAGGGCACCGCCGGCGCCTCGGTCGGGACATTGCCACTGGCAACGTTCACGCCGCGCCGCTCACGCGGGCGTTGATGAACTGCGCCGTCATCAGGTCGAGATGGCCGCCGCCGGCGTTCTTGAACAAGGTGATCTCGTCGGGCGCGCGGCGCCCGGGCCGGCGGGCGGTGCACAACTCGAACAGGTCCGCGACGATGTCGTGCGGCGCGAGCACGCCGCGGGCCAGGGGAATCGCGATCTCGCCGACCTGCTCACCCGCGGTTTCCCGGCAGTCGACGTACACCCGGCTGCGGGCGATCGCCGCGTCGTCGGCCTCGCGCATCCGCGGCGTGAAGCTGCCGACGAGGTCGAGGTGGGTGCCGGGCCGCAGCCAGTCACCGGCGATCAGCGGCTCGCTGGCCAGCGTTGCGCAGCACACGAGGTCGGCGTCGTGCACGGCCCCGGCCAGCGAATCGGCGACACGCGTTTCGAGCCCCGGCGTGGCGAGGCTGGCGGCCAGGGCTTCGGCGCGGCTGCGCGTGCGGTTCCAGACGCGGACTTCGCGCAGCGACGGGCGCACGGCGCGATGGGCCCGGACCAGGTAGGGGGCGAGCGCGCCGGCGCCGACCATGGTCATCACCTGCACGTCCTCCCGCGCCAGGTAGTGCGCGCCCAGCGCCGAATCGGCCGCGGTCTTGAACCACGTCAGGGCATCACCGTCGAGGCAGGCCTCGGGCCGCCCGCTGACGGCGTCGAACAGCACGTACACGGCGTTGACCGAGGGTGAATTGTCGGGCATCACGGTGACCAGCTTGGCGCCCAGGTGACGACCCTCGCGCCAGGCGGCGCGCAGCAGGAAACTGGCCTTCGAGCCGGGCGTGGGCTGCTCGAGCAGCAGGTCGTCGTGCTGCGCGGGCGGATCGCGGTGACCGCGTTGCAGGTGCGCGACCAGCTCGCCGAACTCCAACACCGCGAGCGCCGCCGCCCGGTCGATCATGCGCATCGGGCACGCTCCGCCAGCGTGGGTCGGTGTGTTTCCATCGGTGGCGGCGCTACCATTGGTTGCACGCAATGCGGGTGCACCTTATGGAAAACGCCGGGTACCGGCAAGTGCTGGGGCGATTCACGACCGGGGTCACGGTGGTCAGCGCGTGGCGTGGGCCCGGCGTCGCCGACGGGGTAACGGTCAGCGCCTTCAGCGCCGTGTCCCTGCAACCGCCGCTGGTGCTGGCCTGCATCGGCGACGATTCCGACTGCCATCGGCTGTTGCGGGAGTCGACCTGGTTCGGCGTCAGCATCCTCGCCCGCGCCCAGGCGCAGACGGCCTACGCGTTTGCCGGGCTCGGCGCCGCCAAGCGCGACGCGCTGGCGGCGCTCGGCGCGGTCTGGGCGGGCGACGAAGCGCGCGCGCCGTTGCTCGCCGACTGCCTGGCGACCCTGGTGTGCGAGCGCGTCGAGGTGTTCGAAGCCGGCGACCATTCGGTGCTGATCGGCGCGGTTCACGAGGGCCGCCTGGCGGGGGACGAGCAGCCGCTGGTCTACTACGCGAGCGCTTTCCGCGAGCTGGCCGAGCCGGCGGGCTGAGCGCCCGGCGTACTCAGGTGTGGCCGACGAGCCACTCACGCCACGCCTCGTAGAGTTCGCGGTCGAGAGCGGAGATCACCGAGCGGGGTTCGAGGTTGGGCGTGAACACCGGCTCGCCGCGCAGGGTGCAGCTGTAGCCGCCGGCCTCGGCGAGGATCAGCGAGCCCGCCGCGTAGTCCCAGATGTGCTGCCCGCCGTGCAAGGCGATGTTGCTGCGACCGGCGGCCATCCACGCCCATTCCAGCGCGCAACTGCCGAGATTGCGCTGCGAGCTGAAAGGCGGACGGTGGATGATGGTCTCGCGCAGTTCCGAACGCAGGCGCTTGTAGTCGACCAGCGCCACCGCCTGGGCCAGGTGCATACCGAGCGGCCTGCTGTGCAGCGGGGTGGTGTTGAGGTGCGCGCCGGCGCCTTTTTCGGCGGTGAAACATTCGTCGCGCGTGGGGTCGTAGACGATGCCGGTCACCACTTCGCCGTCGCGAATCAACGCCAGCGACACCGAGAACAACGGCACCCCGGCGGCGAAGTTGTTGGTGCCGTCGAGGGGGTCCAGGCACCACATGGTGCCGCCGCTCTCGAGCAGCGCCTGCTGCTCCACCAGCGGCATCTCCTCGCTCAGGAACCCGACCCGCGGCCAGACCTCGGCGAATTCCTGCTCCAGTCGCCGGTGCATGGCGAGGTCCGCCTCGGTCAGCACGCTGCCGTCGGCCTTGTGCTGGCGTTCGACGCGCGAGAACCGCGGCAGCAGCTCCTGGCGCGCGGCGTCGCGAACCATCGCGGCCACTTCGTCGCAGGGAATTCTCATCGCGCGGCGCCCGGGCGCACACCGGCGCCGGCGTCGATCGGTTCAGGCAGCCTCACCATGGCCCAACCCTCAAGCAACTGTGATGCCGGAAACGCCCGCCATTGCACGCCACTGCGGCCCGTTATACCGTGCGCTGACGCACAAGCGCAAAACCTGGAGCTCAGATGAAACACTACCGGATCGCCCTGCTGCCCGGCGACGGCATCGGCAAGGAGGTCGTTCCCGAGGGCGTGCGCGTGCTCGAGGCCGCCGGGCGCAGGTTCGACATCGGCTTCACGTTCACCGGGTTCGACTGGGGCAGCGAACGCTACCTCGCGACCGGCAGCATGATGCCGGACGACGCGCTGGAGCAGCTGAGCGGGTTCGACGCGCTCTACCTCGGCGCGGTCGGCTGGCCGGGGGTGGCGGACCACGTCTCGCTGTGGGGCATGTTGATCCCGATCCGCCGCGAGTTCGAGCAGTACGTCAACCTGCGCCCCGTGCGGCTGCTGGCCGGCGTGCCCTCGCCGCTGGCCGGCCGCGAGCCGGGCGATATCGACTTCCTGATCGTGCGCGAGAACTGCGAGGGCGAATATTCGGAGATCGGCGGGCGCCTGTATCCGGGCACGGACGCCGAACTGGTCACCCAGCAGAGCGTCTTCACGCGCCGCGGTGTCGACCGGGTGATTCGCTACGCTTGCGAACTCGCCGCCGGGCGCGACGACCGGCACCTGACGTCTGCCACCAAGTCGAACGGCATCATCCACACCATGCCCTACTGGGACGAGCGATTCGCGGCGGTCACGGCCGAGTATCCGCAACTGCGCACCGACCGCTACCACATCGACATCCTGAGCGCCCATTTCGTGCTCCACCCGGACTGGTTCGACGTGGTCGTGGGCTCGAACCTGTTCGGCGACATTCTCTCGGATCTCGGCCCGGCGGTGACCGGGACCATCGGCATCGCACCCTCGGCCAACATCAACCCGGAGCGCAACCACCCTTCGATGTTCGAGCCGGTGCACGGTTCCGCGCCCGACATTGCCGGGCGCGGGATCGCCAATCCCATCGGCCAGATCTGGTCCGGCGCGATGCTCCTCGATCACCTGGGAGAGCAGGCCGCCGCGCAGGCCATCGAGCGGACCATCGCCGATGTGCTGGCGAGCGGTGAGATCAAGACGCCCGATATGGGCGGTCGCGCGACCACCAGCGACCTCGGCAAGTGTATCGCCGAAGCGCTGTGAGAACGGCCCCGGGCGATGCCCGCGCGGTGCGGTTCGCGGCGCCGCTGGTGGCGGTGTTGCTGGCTGCGCCGGTGGCCGCCGCGCCCGCGCTGCTGTGTGTGTCCGCCGAGGGCTTGTACTGCCACGCGAGCGACACGTTGGCGCCGGCGTGGCAGCGCCTGGAAGGGCAAGCCACGCACGCGGTGCGCGAAGCGGGCGGTCAGTGGCTGGTGGGTGCGAGCAGCGGACTGTTTGCCTTTTCGTCGAGCGGCGAGCCCCGCTGGCGCCTGGAGAGCGTCGGCGAAGTGTTCAGTCCCAGCCCGGCGGGTACCGAACTGTACGCCGCGACCCTGGGCGGGCAGGTGCTGCGCGTCGATGCCCGCAGCGGGGCGATCGCCTGGCGCACGCAGTTGCAGGGCTGGGTCTACCCGCCCGCGGTGAGCGTACCCGCGGTCGTGAGCGGCGGGCGCGCCGGTGTGCTTCACGGCCTGCGCCGTTCGGACGGCACCGTGCTGTGGTCGTTGCCGCTCGACCAGGAGCTGGTGCACGGCCCGCTGGCGCTGGGCCCGCAGCACGTGCTGGCCTGGACGTTCAGCGGCGCGTTGTACAAGGTCGAGGCCGCCCGCGGCCAGATCGTGTGGCGGCGCGACCTGGGCTCGCCGGCGCACAGCGCGGTGGTCGCAGACGGTCAGTTCATCGCGTCGCTGTTCGACCGGCGGGTAGTGGCGCTGCGCGGTGCGGACGGCACCCGGTTCTGGGAAGCGACGCTGCCGGAGCGGGCGCGCCTCACGGTGGCCGGCGCGAGGCTGATCACCGACGATGCCGAGCAGGTGAGTGTGCTCGAACGCGGCACCGGGCGGGTGCTGTGGCGGCGCAGGTTCGAAGGCACGGTGCTCGCGGTCAGGGTGCTCGGCGCGGAGCGGATTGCGGTGTTCGAGCGCGATGCCTACCGCCGTATAGGCGCGCGCGCCGTGCGTATCGCCACGGGCGCGGACGCCGGTCCCGCGTCGTGAGCGTCGGCTTGCCCGCCGCCGGCCCTCACTCGGCGGCGCAACCCCAACCGCCGATCTTCGGCAGCGGCCCGCAGCGGCGCCCGCCCCGGAACACGGCGCCCTCGAGCAACACCCCGGTGAGCTCGACGAACTCCAGGTCGAGATCGATGTCCAGGTGCGACAGGTCGGCACCGCGCAGATCGGCCCCCAGCAGGCGGACGTTGTCGAGGTCGACATCCCGCAGGTCCGCGCCGGCGAGCCTCGCGCCGATCAGGGTGGCGCCGTCGAGGTTCGCACCCGAGAGGTTCGCGCCCGCCAGCGCCGCGCCCTGCAGATCCCGGCCGCGCAGGTCCGCGCCCCGCAGGTCACAACCCTCGCAGGCGCCGCTGTCGAGCAGGCGTTGCAGGTGCGCGGGATCGTACGCCCCGGTGCAGCCCGCGCCGAGCGCCATGGACACCGCGACGGCACGACCGATGCGGGAGAGCAGCGGGGGACGCTCGCGTGCCCGGGGCGGCGTTGGGTGCGGTGAGCGCATGAGCGTTGTGACTGCCGTTGCGCCGGCAAGTTCGGGTCGGGACGCTCCGTGACGGGCCGGCCGCGGGTTCCGGTGCGGTGCCTGGGACTCCTCCTGTTGGCCGGCGCGGGCCTGGCGACCGCCGCCGGCGCGCCGCGCTACCTGGGGCTTGCGGTGCACGATTTCCGGGTCGTCACCAGCTACCCTCACGATCCCACCGCGTTCACCCAGGGGCTGGTGTTCGACGACGGCAGGCTCTACGAGAGCACGGGTCTCTACGGGCGTTCGCGCCTGCTGGTGCGCGCGCTCGACGACCCTCGCCCGCTCGCGGTCCACGACCTGCCGCCGGACGTGTTCGGCGAGGGGCTGGCGCTGGTCGGTGAGCGCCTGGTGCAGTTGACCTGGCGGGCCCAGACCGGCTTCGTCTACGACCGCAACGACCT
>JBFJWO010000174.1:0-9657 GCA_041623575.1 Gammaproteobacteria bacterium | reverse complement strand
GCACACGCCGGCGCCGCCGACGGCCTGGAACACGTTCTTGAACACGAAGCTCGCGCCGGTGTCGTTGGTCTGGTAGTCGATCTCGACCCCGCTCAGGTACTGCAGCGCGACGGCGTCGACGAACACCTTCAGGCCGTCGCGCTCGAGCACGCAATCGTAGTCGTTGCGTTCGGTCGCGAACGTCATCGAGTAGGACATGCCGCCGCAGCCGCCGCCGGCCACGTAGATGCGCACACCCTCGATGTCGTCCTCGTCCTGCACCAGCGCCTTGATCTGGGCGTGGGCCTCGGGCGAGATGCTGATCTCGTCGGTCACCACCTGCTTGAAAACGGGGCGCTCGGCGCCCGCGACTGAGCTTTGCAACATGGCCTTGCTCCGGGTCAATACGTTGCCGCGCAGTCTAGCACAGCGCGGCGCTCCGCCGGTTGCCCGCGGCCCGATTATTGCTGTACTGTGAAATGCCTTTCAGACGCCTGAGCGACGGGCTAAACGCGGGCGCTGGCGAGCGGCCTTCCTGGCACGGCCGACACCGAACATTCAAGACTTGCGGAGAACGCGATGGCGCAGACGCTGGCGCAGGTACTCGAGGCGGCCGGCCTCGTGGGCCTGGGTAACATCCACCGGAACCTGGGCACCGAGGCACTGTACGAACAGGCGATCCGCCGCGGCGAG
Source organism: Gammaproteobacteria bacterium (assembly GCA_041623575.1). Taxonomy (GTDB): domain Bacteria; phylum Pseudomonadota; class Gammaproteobacteria; order JAHELT01; family JAHELT01; genus JAHELT01. The sequence continues at coordinate 8,985 of JBFJWO010000174.1, read as the reverse complement.
GTCGAACTCGCCAGCGGCGGCCCGCTGGTGGCGATGACCGGCCAGCACACCGGGCGCTCGCCGAACGACAAGTTCACCGTCGAGGAATCGTCGAGCGTTGACCATATCTGGTGGGGCAAGGTCAACAAGCCCTTCGCGCCGGAGAAGTTCGACGCCCTTAAAGGGCGCCTGTGCGGGCATTTCGCCGGGCGCGACGTGTTCGTGCAGGACTGCATCGCGGGCGCCGACGCCGAGCACGAGATCGTCGTGCGGGTCGTGACGGAGAGCGCGTGGCATGCGTTGTTCGCGCGCACCATGTTCATCCGCCCCGACGACTTCGGGCGCACCATCGCCGCCGATCGGCCGGACTTCACCATCCTGCATGCGCCGAGCTTCCAGGCCGACCCGGCGCGCGACGGCACCCGTTCGGAGACCTTCATCATCCCGCATTTCGGCGAGCGCACGGTGATCATCGGCGGCAGCCGTTACGCCGGCGAGATCAAGAAGTCGGTGTTCTTCATCATGAACTACCTGCTGCCCCAGCGCGGGCTGCTGTCGATGCATGCCTCGGCCAACGTCGGCCCGGGCGGTGACAGCGCGGTGTTCTTCGGGCTCTCGGGCACGGGCAAGACCACCCTGTCGGCCGATCCCAGCCGGGGGCTGATCGGCGACGACGAGCACGGCTGGGGGCCCAACGGGATCTTCAACTTCGAGGGCGGGTGCTACGCCAAGGTCATCAATCTCTCGCCCGAGCAGGAACCGCTGATCCACGCCTGCACGCGCCGTTACGGGACCATCCTCGAGAACGTGGTCATGGACGCGGGCAGCCGCGAGATCGACCTCGACGACGGCTCGCTCACCGAGAACACGAGAGCCGCCTACCCGATCACCCACATCCCCAACGCGGTGGTGCCGAGCGTTGCCGGGCACCCGAAGAACGTGGTGATGCTCACCTGTGACGCGTTCGGCGTGCTGCCGCCCATCTCGCGGCTCGGGCCCGAGCAGGCCATGTTCCACTTCCTGTCCGGCTACACGGCCAAGGTCGCCGGCACCGAGCGGGGCGTCACCGAGCCGCAGACGACCTTCAGCACCTGCTTCGGGGCGCCGTTCATGGCGCTGCACCCGAGCGTCTACGCGCGCCTGCTGGGCGAGAAGATCGCCGCCCACGACACGGGCTGCTGGCTGATCAACACCGGTTGGTCCGGCGGACCGCACGGCGTCGGCAGCCGCATGAACATCCACCACACCCGAGCGATGCTGAACGCGGCGCTCGCCGGCGAACTCGATGCGGTCGACTACATGGAGCACCCGGTGTTCCGGGTCGCGGTGCCGACCGCCTGCCCCGGTGTGCCGGCGGACATCCTCGACCCGCGCAGCACCTGGGCGGACACCGACGCCTACGACCGCAAGGCGCGCGAGCTCGCTGCCGCGTTCGCCCGCAACTTCGAGGAATACCGCCCGATGGTTTCCGAGGAGGTCGCCGCCGCCGGCCCGCGGGCCTGACCCACGCCGCGGGCGCCGCCGCGCTCAAGAAAGCCCGACCGACTGCCGACACAGGGAGGAATGGGACAACCAAGTCCGCGACACCCTGCGGGAGGGCCAATGTCGGGTTATCAAGAACTGGTGGCGGAATCCGTCAAGCTCATCTCTCTGCCGGATATCTACCTGCGTACACGGGTAGTGCTCAACGACCCGGAGAGCTCCGCCCAGGACCTGGGCGACGTGCTGCGCATCGACCCGGGGCTGACCGCCCGGGTGCTGCGGCTCGCGAACAGCTCCTTTTACGGGTTTCGCGCGCGGGTCGAGACGATCACCCGCGCCATCGCCCTGCTCGGGCGCCAGCAGATCCACGACGTGGTACTGGCCACCAGCGTCTCGCGCGCGTTCTCCGACATCGACGTCGAGATCATGGACATGAGCCGCTTCTGGCGCGACAGCATCTACGCGGCGCTGTCGGCCCGCATCGTCGCCAAGTCCTGCAACGTACTGGACAGCGAGCGCCTGTTCGTACACGGCCTGCTCGCCGACCTCGGCCACCTGCTGATGTACCAGAACATCCCCGATCTCGCGCAGCAGGCGCTGATCGCCGCGCGCGAGGAGTCGCGGCTGCTGACCCACGTGGAGCAGGAACTGATCGGCTTCGACTACACGCAGGTCGGCGCCGAGCTGCTGCGGGTGTGGGACATGCCCGAGCCGATGCAGCTCTCCATCCGTTACCAGATGGACCCGGCCGGCGCCGGCGAGAACGTGCTCGATGCGGCCATCGTGCACATCGCCGCGCTGCTCACCACGGTCGCCGACTCCAACGACGAGGCAGACTTCTTCACCCTGCCGTTCTCGCCGGACGCGCTCCGCGTGGCGCAGATGTCCGAGGAGCGCCTTTCCAACGTCCGCCTCGAGGCGCGCTCCTACCTGGAGGAGGCCTGCGGCTCGCTGCTGCCGGCCGGGGCGCTGGACGGCGCGTCCAGCGGGCGCTAGCAAGGGGTCGCAATCCCCCGCGCCGAGCCTGCGACTCGACCGTTCGACGCCCGCGCGCGGGCGCACGAGACCGGTGCGGGCGCGTGCCGCGTAGAGCCGGCGGCCCGGGCCTCGGGGTTGCGGGATCGCGACCCGGCGTGTCTAGCGCGATGGCTCGCCGTACCCGCCGCCGCCGGGGGTCTCGATGACGAACACTTCGCCGGCGTCGAGGTCGGCCCGGCCCTGCGCAGGCAGGTGCTCGACGCGACCGTCGGCGCGCTCCACCCAGTTGCGGCCGGGCGCGCCGGGCGCGCCGCCCGCGAGCCCGTACGGCGGAACACGGCGGTGCCCGGCGAGAATGCTCGCGCTCATCGGCTCGAGGAACCTCACGCGGCGCACCGCCCCGTCGCCGCCCCGGTAACGGCCGGCGCCGCCGGATCCGCGGCGAATGCCGAACCGCTCCAGCAGCACCGGGAAGCGCCACTCGAGGACTTCCGGGTCGGTCAGGCGCGAGTTGGTCATGTGCGTGTGCACCGCGTCGGTGCCTTCGCGCCTGGGGGTGGCACCGGCGCCGCCGCAGATCGTCTCGTAGTACTGGTAGCGGTCGTTGCCGAAGGTGAAGTTGTTCATGGTGCCCTGCGCGGCGGCGGCGACGCCCAGCGCCCCGAGCAGGGTGTCGACGATGTACTGGGAGGTCTCGACGTTGCCGGCCACGACCGCGGCCGGGTATTGGGGGTTCAGCATGCAGCCGCGCGGGATGCGGATCTCGATCGGTTTCAGGCAGCCGGCGTTCAGCGGGATGTCGCTGGCCACCATGCAGCGGAACACGTACAGCACCGCCGCGGTGCAGATGGCGGACGGGGCGTTGTAGTTGCCCGGTTGCTGCTCGCTGGTGCCGGTGAAATCGATGCGCGCGCCGCGCGCCTGGCGGTCGATGCGGATCTCGACCCGGATCACGCTGCCGTCGTCCATCTCGTAGCTGAACGCGCCGTCGCCGAGCGCGTCGATCACGCGCCGTACGGACTCCTCCGCGTTGTCCTTCACGTGCTGCATGTAGGCGTGCACCACGTCGAGCCCGAAATGCCCGACGATGCGCAGCAACTCCTGCACCCCCTTTTCGCAGGCCGCGATCTGGGCCTGGAAATCGGCGATGTTCTGTCGCGGGTTGCGCGCCGGGTACGGGCCGGCCGCGAGGCGCTCGAGGATCTCCTCCTCCAGGAAGCGTCCCGCGTCGACGATCCTGACGTTGTCGAAGAGTATCCCTTCCTGCTCGACCGAACGGCTGTCCGGCGGCATCGAGCCCGGGGTGATGCCGCCGATGTCGGCGTGGTGGCCGCGCGAGGCGACGTAGAAGAGCAGTGCTTCGCCGCGGAACACCGGCTTGATCACGGTCACGTCCGGCAGGTGTGTGCCGCCGTTGTAGGGCGCGTTGAGCATGAACACGTCGCCGGGGCGGATGGCGCCCGCGTTGTCGCGGATCACCGTCTTGATGCTCTCGCTCATCGAGCCGAGGTGCACCGGCATGTGCGGCGCGTTGGCGATCAGTTCGCCGTCGCGATCGAACACCGCGCAGGAGAAATCGAGCCGCTCCTTGATGTTGACCGAGGAGGCGGTCTTCTCGAGCACCGTACCCATCTGCTCGGCGATGGACATGAACAGGTTGTTGAAGATCTCGAGCATCACCGGGTCGACGCTGGTGCCCACGGCCACCCGCGCCGGCAGCGCCACCACGCGCTCCAGCACCAGGTCGCGCCGCTCGGTATAGGTGGCCTGCCAGCCCGGTTCGACGACGATGGCGCTGTTGTCCTCGACGACGATGGCAGGACCCGTGACGCTCGCCCCGGGCGCCAGGCGGTCGCGCTCGAACACCGCCGCCTCGTGCACCGCGCCGGCCATCACGCTGCGCACGTGGGTGCGCGGGCCGCCGGCGGGCGTGCCCGGCGGGTTGCGGCTCGCGCCGGTGCGCTCGCGTTCGCCGACCACTTCCACCTGTACCGACTCGACGATCAACGGCTTGTCGGCGACGAACCCGTAGTGCTGGCGGTGCACCGCGGCGAAACGCTCGACGATCTCGCCACGCTCGCCGTACTCGACCAGCAGCGCCGTGTCCGAGCCCGCGTAGCGCAGTTGCAGCTTGCGCTGCGCGCGGATCCGTTGCCCCGGCACGATCTGCGCGCGCATGACCTGCTCGCCGTCGGCCTGCAACTCGCCGTAGACCCGCTCGAGGTCCGCCATGAGCGCGTCGTCCAGTTGCGCCTCGATGGCGCGGTCGCGCAGGACACGCAGGTCGGCCAGCCCCATGCCGTAGGCCGAAAGCACGCTCGCGTGCTTGTGCACGAACACGCGTTTCATGCCGAGCGCGTCCGCCACCAGGCAGGCGTGCTGCCCGCCGGCGCCGCCGAACGCGCACAGGGTGTAGCGGGTGACGTCATAGCCCCGTTGCACCGAGATCTTCTTGATCGCGTTGGCCATGTTCTCCACCGCGATGGCGAGGAATCCCTCGGCGACTTCGTGTGGCGCGGGCTGGTTGCCGGTTTCGGCGCCGATGCGGGCGGCGAGTTCGGCGAAGCGCTGGCGCACCAGGTCGGCGTCGAGCGCCTCGTCGCCGCGCTCGCCGAACACGCGCGGGAAGAACTCCGGGTGCAGCTTGCCGAGCATCACGTTGCAGTCGGTCACGGTCAGCGGCCCGCCGTTGCGGTAACAGGCCGGCCCCGGGTCGGCGCCGGCGGAGTCCGGCCCGACGCGGTAGCGGGCGCCGTCGAAATGCAGCACCGAGCCGCCGCCCGCGGCGACGGTGTGGATCAGCATCATCGGCGCGCGCAGGCGCACGCCGGCGACCTGGGTCTCGAAAGCGCGCTCGTACTCGCCGTCGAAGTGGCTGACGTCGGTCGAGGTGCCGCCCATGTCGAATCCGATCAGGTGCTCGAAGCCGGCTTCGCGGGCGGTCTCGACCAGCCCGACGACGCCGCCGGCGGGGCCGGAGAGAATGGCGTCCTTGCCCTGGAAGAAGTGCGCATCGGTGAGCCCGCCGCTCGATTGCATGAACATCAGCCGGGTATCGCCCAGGCGGGCCGCCACGCGGTCCACGTAGCGGCGCAGGATGGGCGAGAGATAGGCGTCGACGACGGTCGTGTCGCCGCGCGGGACGAACTTCATCAACGGGCTGGTCTCGTGGCTCACCGAGACCTGGGTGAAGCCTGCCTCGCGCGCGAGCTGCGCGACGCGTTGCTCGTGCGCGGTGTGCCGGTAGCCGTGCAGAAAGCAGATGGCGACGCTGCGCAACCCCTCGGCGTGCGCAGCTTCGAGCGCCGGGCGCAGGTGCTCCTCGTCGAGCGCGCGCAGGATCTCGCCGCGGGCGGCGACGCGCTCGCGTGCCTCGATCACGCGCGTGTAGAGCATCTCCGGCAGTTCGATGTCGAGTGCGAACAGGTCCGGGCGCTGCTGGTAGCCGATGCGCAGGCCGTCGGCAAACCCCTCCGTCACCACCAGCAGGGTCGGGTCGCCCTCGCGCTCCAGCAGCGCGTTGGTGGCCACCGTGGTGCCCATCTTCACGGCCGCGATCGGTGCCGCCGCGAGGTCTTCGACGCCGGCCACGCCGAGCATCCGGCGGATGCCCTCCAGCGCCGCGTCCGCGTACTGGCGCGGGTTGTCCGACAGCAGCTTGGCGGTACTGACGGTGCCGTCGGGGTGACGCGCGACGACGTCGGTGAAGGTGCCGCCGCGATCGATCCAGAACTGCCAGGCGCCTGCGACGGGTGGCGTGCCGCCGTTGCTCATGATCGTTGCTCCTCGACGTGGCACGCCGGCGCGAGCCGGCGCGGCGGGATTGTTTTACCATTGCCCGATGTCGCAGGAACCATCCGCAACGCCGCCGGCGCCGATGCTGCGCCTGTTCGTGAGCACGCCGCTCGGCATGGCCGAGCTGCTGCGCGGGGAACTGGCCGGGCTGGGCGCGCAAGATGCTCGCACGCGTGCCGCGGGCGTGCAATGCCGGGCCAGCCTGCAGGACGCCTACCGGATCTGCCTGTGGTCGCGGCTCGCGAGCCGGGTGCTGGTGGAGCTGGCGCGGTTCGAGGCCCGGGACTCCGAATCGCTTTACCGGGGCGTGCGCGGCGTGCACTGGCCGGAGGTGTTCGACCTCCAGGCCACGTTCGCGGTGCGCGCGACACTGCTCGAGGCGGCCATCGGTCACAGCGGGTTCGCCGCACAGCGGGTCAAGGACGCGGTGGTCGACGATTTCCGCGCAACCTTCGGTTCGCGCCCGTCCGTGGACAAGACCGATCCCGACGTGCGCCTGCACCTGCACGTGCAGGGCAAACGCGCGGTGCTGTCGCTGGACCTCGCCGGCGAGAGCCTGCACCGGCGTGGCTACCGCGCCGCGGGCGGCGCAGCGCCACTGAAGGAGAACCTCGCCGCGGCCATCGTGCAACTCGCGGGCTGGCCGGCGATCGCCGAGCGCGGCGGTACGCTGCTCGACCCGCTTTGCGGCACCGGCACGCTGCTCATCGAAGGCGCGATGGCGGCCGCCAACATGGCGCCCGGGCTGGGGCGGGCGCGCTTCGGGTTGCACGGCTGGGCCCGGCACGACGAGACCTGCTGGCGGTTACTGGTCGATGCGGCCCGGGCCGAGGTGCGCCCGCCGCCGCCGATGTTCGGCTACGACATCGATGCCCGCAGCCTGCGCATCGCGCGCGAGTCGGCCGAGAAGGCGGGTTTCGGCGCCGCCATCGTTTTCGCCAAGGGCGCGCTCGAGGCCCTGCAACCGCCACACGCCGGGCCGGGCCTGCTGCTGACCAATCCGCCCTACGGCGAGCGGCTGGGCGCACAGGACCTGCCCGGCCTGTATCAGCAGTTCGGGCTGGTGCTGCGCCGTTTCGGTGGCTGGCACGCGGCGCTGTTCAGCGGCAACGCGGACCTTGTGCACCGCACGCGGTGTCGAGCGCGCGCCCGCCATGCGTTGTACAACGGCGCGCTGCCCTGCGTGCTGTTCGATTTCGGCCTGCAGGGCGGGCGGCGCGCGCCGGCGGCGGCGCCGGTTCGGGCGGCCGCCAACGTCGAGGACGATGCGCTGGTCAACCGCCTGCGCAAGAACCTGCGCCAGTTGCGCCGCTGGCGCGAGCGCGAGGGGGTGAGCTGCTACCGGCTCTACGATGCGGACATCCCCGAGTATGCGTTCGCCATCGACTACTACGCCGGCGAGCGCGCCAACCTGCACATCCAGGAATATGCGCCGCCCGCCAACATCGACCCGGACCGCGCCCGGCAACGCGGCGAGCACGTCGCGCGCGTGGTCGCGGACCTGTTCGCGACGGAAACGCCGCGGCTGCACCACAAGGCGCGTTCGCGCCAACGCGGCGCGGTGCAGTACCGCCGCCAGGACCGGCAACGCGATTTCGACGTCGTCGAGGAGCAGGGGCTCAGGTTTTACGTCAACTTCACCGACTATCTCGACACCGGCCTGTTCCTCGACCACCGCCGGGTGCGCGCGCGGGTGCGCGACGCGGCCCGGGACCGCGCCTTCCTCAACCTGTTCGCCTACACCGGGGCGGCCACGGTGTACGCTGCGGCCGGCGGCGCCGCGAGCACGACCAGCGTCGACCTCTCCAACACCTACCTCGACTGGGCGGCGGACAACCTGCGCCTCAACGGGCTGGCCGGTGCGCAGCACGAGTTCGTGCGCGCCGAGTGCCTGGCCTGGCTGCGCGACGCGGCCCGGGCGCCGCGCCGCTGGGACCTGATCCTGCTCGACCCGCCGAGCTTCTCCAACTCCAAGGCCAGCGAGCACACCCTCGACGTGCAGCGCGATCACGCGCTGTTGCTGCGGGCCGCGGCGCGGGTGCTGGCGCCGGGCGGCACGTTGCTCTTCTCCACCAACCGGCGCCGGTTCCGGCTCGACTCGGGCCTCGACGGGGAACTGGGCCTGGTGGAGATCTCCCGGCAGACGGGCTCGCCGGATTTCGCACGCCGCACCGGGCACCGCTGCTGGGAACTGCGGGCCGCGGCGTGAACGCCCCTTCTCAGCCGCGCGCGGACCTCGCGAGCCACCTGCTGGTGACGTGCCAGTTCGCCGGCCTGGCGCTTGCGTGCCTGCCGCTGGCGCCGCAGCGTTCGCCCGCCTGGCTGGTGCTGTGTGCCGCCGGCGCGCTGCTCGGGTTTGCCGCCCTGTGGTTCAACCGCCCGGGCAACTTCAGCGTCTACCCGCAACCGAAAGCGGGCACCCGGCTGATCACGGCCGGTCCCTACCGCTACGTTCGCCACCCCATGTACAGCGCGCTCCTGCTGATGGTCGCCGGGATCGCGTTCTTCAACGGTCACTGGCTGAACTACGTCGGTGCCCTGGCGGTGCTGGTCGCGGTGGGAGGCAAGGCGCGCAAGGAGGAGGACTACCTGCTCGCCCGCTTTGCCGGCTACCGTGAGTACGCCGCGCGTACCGGGCGCTTCGTGCCCTTCGTACGCGGGTGAGTGGTGCGAGCTTGCCGTCGATGGCGGCCAACAGAGGTGTCGCGGCGGTGCCGCTTGGGAGGTAGCGATGAGCGAATCGGGTGAAGG
>JBFJWO010000173.1:0-9660 GCA_041623575.1 Gammaproteobacteria bacterium | reverse complement strand
TGAATGTATCGTGGTGTCGCCAATCTGAGTCTGGACGTCAAGGGGCGCATGGCCATGCCTGCGCGCCACCGCGAACAGTTGCAGGCCGAATGCGATGGCCGGTTGATCGTCACCGTGGACCCGGCCCGCTGCCTGCTGATCTACCCCCTCCCGGTGTGGGAGGAGGCCGAGCGCACCCTCATCGCCCTGCCGACGCTCGATCAGCGCTCGCGCAAGCTGCAGCGCCTGCTGATCGGCCATGCCACCGAATCGGGTTTTGACGCGCAGGGGAGGATCCTCATTCCGCCGCCGCTACGCGAGTTCGCCTCGCTCGGCAGGAAGGTCGTGCTCATCGGTCAGGGCCGGCGTTTCGAGCTGTGGGACGAGGCGGCCTGGAACGCGACACGCGATACCTTCCTCGAAGAGGTTGCCGGTGACGGGCTGCCCGAAGCATTGGCGTCGCTGTCGTTCTGACAGCGACTGCGCCTCGCCGGCGCGGCCATCCAACGCCAACCCGGTCGCCTGGAGCGGTAAGACATGCAAGCGCCAGCGGGAGAGCACCAACCGGTTCTGCTGCACGCCGCACTGGAAGCACTGGCGGTGCGCCCGCACGGCTCGTACGTCGATGCGACCTACGGGCGCGGCGGGCACAGCGCGGCGATCCTCGATCGACTGGACGAACGCGGTCGGCTCTACGCACTCGATACCGACCCCGAGGCGGTGGCCGCGGCCGAGGCGCGCTGGCGCGGCGAACCGCGGTTCACGATCTGGCACGCCCGCTTCTCGCGGCTGCGGGAACTGCTCGACGAACACGGTGTCTGCGGTGCGCTCGACGGCATCCTGCTCGACCTCGGGGTGTCGTCGCCGCAACTCGACGACCCGGCGCGCGGTTTCAGCTTTCGCGCCGACGGTCCGCTCGACATGCGCATGAACCCGGCCGAAGGCAGCCCCGTCGCCGATTGGCTGGCCACCGTCGCCGAGTCGGAGCTGGCGGCGGTGATCTCGCGATTCGGCGAGGAACGTTACGCGCGGCGGATTGCGCGCGCCGTGGTGCGGGCCCGCGAGCGCGCGCCGCTGCGGCGTTCGTTGCAGCTGGCGGAACTGTGCACTGCCGCGGTGCCGCGGCGCGAGCCGGGCAAGCACCCGGCGACGCGCACGTTCCAGGCGTTGCGCATTTTCGTCAACGGGGAGCTCGACGAACTGCAGGCGACCCTGCCGGGTGCCGCGGCCTGCCTGGCGCCGGGCGGGCGCCTCGCGGTGATCAGTTTTCATTCGCTGGAGGACCGCTTGGTCAAGAGATTCCTGCGCGGGCCGGCGGTGCCGCGCCACCCGCGTCGGTTGCCCCCGCCGCCGGACGCGCAGCCACGCTTGCTTCGACCGCTTGGCAAGGCGCGCCGCGCCACTGCCGGGGAGGTCGCAGCGAATCCGCGTGCGCGCAGCGCCGTGCTGCGCGTCGCCGAGCGGCTGCCGTGAACCGGTTGCGGATGACCGTGCTCGTGGCCTTGTGCGGGGCTGTGTTCGTCAGTGCGCTGGGTGTCCTCTACACCCAGCATCTCAGTCGCACCCTGATCGCCGAGGTGCAACAGCAACGCCAGCTGCGCGACGAGCTGAACATCGGCTGGGGCCGGCTGCTGCTCGAGCACAGCACCTGGGCGTCGCACGGGCGCATCGAGCGACTGGCGCGCGAGCAGCTGGGAATGCACAACCCGTCTTTCGCCGAGATCGAGGTGGCCAGGCCGTGAAGCGCCCCGACCCGGCCCCTTCGATCTGGCTGCGCCGTTCGCGGTTGCTGCTGCTGGTGTTCGTTGCGGTGTGCGGCACGCTCGCGGCACGCGCTTTCGAATTGCAGGTGCTGCGCCACGACTTCCTGCTCGGCCAGGGTCAGGAACGCCAGCAGCGTGTGGTCGAGGTGCCCGCCCATCGCGGCATGCTGCTCGACCGTTCCGGCGCGCCGCTTGCGGTCAGCACGCCGGTCGATTCGGTGTGGGCGGACCCGCGCGAGTTCGAAACCGCCCGCGCGGACTGGCCGCGGCTGGCCAAGGCCCTCGACATGCGTCACGCGCAACTGGCGCGGCGCGTGGCGGGCGCGCGCGAACGCGAGTTCGTCTACCTCCGCCGACAGGTCAATCCCGAGGTCGGGGCCGGCGTCGCGGCAATGGCCATCCCCGGCGTGCACTTGCGCCGCGAGTATCGGCGTTACTACCCGTCCGGCGAGGTCGCTGCCCACCTGCTCGGCTTCACCGACATCGACGACCGCGGCCAGGAGGGGCTGGAACTCGCGTTCGACGAGTGGCTGCGCGGGCGTGCGGGCAGCGAGCACATCGTGCAGAACCGGCTCGGCCAGACCATCCGGCGCCTGCAGAGCGAGCCCGCCGAGCCCGGGCGCGATCTGGTGCTGAGCGTGGACAAACGCATCCAGTACCTCGCCTACCGCGAGTTGAAGGCAGCGGTGCGCCGGCACGGTGCCATCGGTGGCTCGGCGGTGGTGCTCGACGTGCGCTCGGGCGAAGTCCTGGCGATGGTCAACCAGCCGGCCTTCAATCCCAACGATCGCGGCGGCTTTCGCAACCCGGCGTTGCGCAACCGCGCCGTGACCGACGTCTTCGAGCCCGGCTCGACCATGAAAGCGTTTACGGTCTCGGCCGCGCTGGAGCAGGGACGGGTGAGCGCGTTCAGCGTGATCGACACCTCCCCGGGCGAGCTGCAGGTCGGCCGCCACCGGGTGCGCGACCGGCGCGACCTCGGGCCGCTGGACCTGCCCGGGATTCTCAGCCAGTCGAGCAACGTCGGCGCGGCGCGCCTGGCGCTGTCGCTGGACCCGCGATCGCTGTGGTCGATGTTCGACCGGGTCGGGTTCGGTGCCGCCTCGGCGAGCGGGTTTCCGGGCGAGGCGGGCGGTTCGCTGGCGCACTTCGGGCGCTGGCGCGAGATCGAGCAGGCCACGATGGGCTTCGGCTACGGCCTGTCGGTCAGCGCTCTGCAACTGGTGCGGGCCTACGCCGCGATCGCTGCCGGCGGGGTATTGCCAGAGGTCACCTACCAGCGGCGTGACGCGCCGCACGCCGGTCAGCGCGTGATGTCGGCCGCGCTGGCCGCTGCGCTGACCAAGATGCTCGAGAGCGTGGTCGAGGAGGGCGGCACGGGCTGGCGTGCGGCGGTTCAGGGCTATCGCGTCGCCGGCAAGACCGGTACCTCCAAGAAGTCCGCCGCCGGCGGCTACTCCGAGGACCGCTACATGGCGGTATTCGTCGGGTACGCGCCGGCCAGCCGGCCGCGGTTCGCGGTGGTGGTGGTAATCAACGAACCGCGCGGCGAGGTCTACTATGGCGGCCAGGTCGCGGCCCCGGTGTTCTCGGCCATCATGACCGGTACCCTGCGCTTGTTCGACGTCATGCCCGATCAGCCCGGCATTTTCCAGGCCCGGCGCGGCCCGCGGGAGGATGCGACGTGATGGCCGCGCAACGCCGGTCAGCGGACATGACGCTCGGGACGCTGCTTGCGGGATTCGCCGAGCCGGGCGATCGGGCCGGCCTCGCCGTGCACGGGCTGAGCTTCGACAGTCGCAACCTGCGTCCCGGGGACGTGTTCGTCGCGTTGCCGGGTACGCGCGACCACGGAATGCGGTTCGCCGCCGCCGCGGCGGCGGCTGGCGCCGTTGCCGTGCTCTGCCCGGCCGACGACTACGTGCCAGGGGCCGGCGGCGAAGCCCTGTTGATACCGGTCCGCGCGCTGCGCGAAAGGGCCGGCGCGATTGCCAGCCGCTTCTACGGCGATCCGAGTCACCGGCTTGCACTGCTCGCTGTCACCGGCACCGACGGCAAGACCTCGGTCAGCCACCTGCTCGCCCAGGCACTGGATGGCGAGCCCGGGCACTGCGGGCTGCTCGGCACGCTCGGCCACGGCCGCGTCGCCAGCCTGGAGAGCTTCGGGCTGACCACGCCCGGCGCCGACGAACTGCAGCGCCTGCTCGCGGGCTTCGTCGCGGCCGGCATGCGCCACGCCGTGATGGAAGCCTCTTCGCACGCGCTCGACCAGCGACGCCTGGACGGCTCGCGCGTCGCCGTCGCCGTGTTGACCAACCTGGGCCGCGACCATCTCGACTACCACGGCGGGGTGGCCGAGTACGCGGCGAGCAAGGCGCGCCTGTTCGATTTCCCCGAGCTGTCGGCGGCCGTGCTCAATCTCGACGACCCGTTCGGGCGCCGCCTCGCGGACGGGCTGCCGGCCCGGGTTCGTGCCCTCGGCTACAGCCTGGCGCCGAGCGGCCTCGGCGACAGCGCCGGCCTGTGCGCGGTGCGCTGCGTGGCCGACGCGGCTGGCGTCACGCTCGACCTCGGCGGCGCCCACGCCGGCGCGCAGTTGCGCGCGCCGTTGCTGGGCGATTTCAACGCCGCCAACCTGCTGGCTGCGGCGACCGCCTTGCTGGCGCTGGGCTGGCCCCTGGCGCGCGCGATCGAGGCCCTGGCCGCCAGCCGGCCGATCCCCGGGCGTATGGAATACGTGCGCACCTCGCACCCGGCCACGCTGGTCGTCGACTATGCACATACCCCGCAGGCGCTCGGGCGCGCGCTCGCCGCGCTGCGCCCGCTCACCCGTGCCAGGCTCTGGTGCGTGTTCGGCTGCGGGGGCGATCGCGACCGCGGCAAACGCGCCTTGATGGGCGCGCTTGCCGAGCAGCACGCCGACCGGGTCATCGTCACCGACGACAACCCGCGCGACGAGGACCCGGAGGCGATCACGGCCGAGATCCTGAAGGGCATGCGGCGGGCGCAGGGCGTGCAGGTGGTACGCCCGCGCGAACGGGCGCTGCACGCGGCGTTGAGCGGCGCCGGTGCAGGCGACGTGGTGCTGGTTGCGGGTAAAGGTCACGAGGACTACCAGATCGTGGGTGGCGAGCGATTGCCGTTCGACGATCGCGAGGTGTTGCGCCGCCTGGCCGCGGAGTCGAGCCGTTGATCGCCGGCTCGTTGAGTGAGGCCGCCGGCGTGATGAACGCCGTGCTGATCGGCGACGACGGCAGCTACCGCGGCGTCGGCACCGATTCGCGCCGGGTTCGCGAGGCGGAGTTGTTCTTCGCCCTGCGCGGGCCGAACTTCGATGGCCACGACTACGTGGCGGCGGCGTTGCAGGCGGGTGCCAGCGCCGCCGTGGTCGAGCGCCGGGAGGTCGGATCGGCCGGCCCGCTGCTGCTCACCGGCGACCCGCGCAGCGCGCTGGGCCGGCTGGGCGCGCACTGGCGCGGCCGCTGCGCCGCGCAGGTAGTGGCGATCACCGGCAGCAACGGCAAGACCACGGTAAAGGAAATGCTGGCCCGCGTGCTGCGCGCGGCGGCGCCCACGCTGGCGACGCGCGGCAACCTGAACAACGACATCGGCCTGCCGCTGACCCTCGCCGAGCTCGACGCCGGCCACCGCTACGCGGTGCTGGAGATGGGCGCCAATCACCCCGGCGAGATCGCCTACCTCACCGCCCTGGCGCGCCCCGACGTGGCATTGATCACCAACGCCGGGCCGGCGCACCTGGAAGGGTTCGGCAGCGTCGCGGGCGTGGCGCGGGCCAAGGGGGAGATCTATGCCGGCCTCGGCCCGTCAGGAATCGCCATAGTCAATGCCGACGACGAACACGTTTCGCTGTGGCGCGAGCTGGCCGCCGGGCACACACTCATGAGCTTCGGGACCGGCGTCGCCGATGTGAGCGCCACCCTCGTCGACGGCGTTCTGAGCCTGCGCCACGGCGGCGAGCAGGCCGGGTGTCGTTGCGCGCTGGCCGGAGAACACAACGCGCGCAATGCCGCGGCGGCCGCGGCCGCGGCGCTGGCGCTCGGCATTGCTCTCGAGCGCATCGCCGCGGCGCTCGACGGCATCGGCTCGGTGGCGGGACGCCTGCAACTGCGTGACGGCCTGCGTGGCGCGCGAGTCATCGACGACTCCTATAACGCCAACCCGGCCTCGCTGGCGGCGGCCCTGGAAGTCCTCGCCAGCCAGTCCCGGCCGCGCCGGTACCTGCTGCTCGGCGACATGGCCGAACTGGGCGCGGACGCGGCGGCGATGCACGCGCGGGCCGGCGAGCAGGCCCGGTCGTGCGGCGTGCGCGGTCTGTATTGCGTTGGCCCGCTGGCTGCCCATGCCGCGCGAGCCTTCGGCACGGGCGCGTACTGCTACGACGACGCGGCCGAGGCCGCGGCCGCGCTCGTTGAGGTCCTCGACGAAGACGTGTGCGTGCTGGTCAAGGGTTCGCGCGCCGCGGGTCTCGAGCGGGCCGTCGCGCTTCTCGTGGCAACGGGCGAAACGGGGGGCTGAGATGCTGTTGTTCATCACCGAGATGCTGCAACCGTTGCACAGCGGCTTCTACGTGTTCCAGTTCCTCACCCTGCGGGCAGTGCTCGGCGTGCTGACGGCGATGGTGATCTCGCTGCTGATCGGCCCTTACGTGATCCGCCGGCTCAGCGTGCACAAGATCGGGCAGGCGGTGCGCGGCGACGGTCCGCAGACCCACCTGGCCAAGGCGGGCACGCCGACCATGGGCGGCTCGCTGATCCTGGTATCGGTCGCCATCGCCACGCTGCTGTGGTCCGACCTCGCCAACCGCCAGACCTGGGTGGCGCTCGGGGTGACCATGCTGTTCGGCGCCATCGGCTGGGTCGACGACTACAAGAAGCTCACGCTGGGCAACAGCAAGGGGCTGTCGCCGCTCACCAAGCTCGGCTGGCAATCGCTGTTCGCGGCGCTGGCGGCCGCTTACCTCTACGCCTCGGCCGTGCACCCCACCGAGACCGCGCTGATCGTGCCCTTCTTCAAGAGCGTGTCCTGGGAGATGGGGGTGTTGTTCGTCCCCTTCGTGTACCTGGTGATCGTCGGCTCGAGCAACGCGGTTAACCTCACCGACGGCCTGGACGGGCTCGCCATCCTGCCCACCGTAATGGTGGCGGGGGCGCTCGGGATCTTCGCCTACGCGACCGGCCACATCCATTTCGCCAACTATCTCGGCATTCCGTACGTGCCGGGGGTCGGCGAGCTGGTGGTCTTCTGCGGCACACTGGTCGGCGCGGGGCTCGGCTTCCTGTGGTTCAACACCTACCCGGCGCAGGTGTTCATGGGCGACGTCGGCGCGCTGGCGCTCGGCGCGGCGCTCGGCGTCATCGCGGTGCTGGTTCGCCAGGAACTGGTGCTGTTGATCATGGGCGGCGTGTTCGTGATCGAGACGGTCTCGGTGATCATGCAGGTCGTGTCCTTCAAGCTGACCGGCCGGCGCATCTTCCGGATGGCGCCGCTGCACCACCATTTCGAGCTCAAGGGCTGGCCCGAGCCGCGGGTGATCGTGCGGTTCTGGATCATCACCGTGATCCTGGTGCTGATCGGCCTGGCGACCTTGAAGATCCGGTGATGGCAGAGCGCACGTGGACGGCAACGACATGACGCTGGTAGTGGGCCTCGGCAAGACCGGACTGGCGTGCGCGCGCTACCTCGTGGCGCGCGGCGTGCCGGTGGCGCTCGCCGACAGCCGGGCCGACCCCCCCGGGCTGGCTGAGGTGCGCCGCGAGTTCCCCGGGGTGCCGCTGAGTCTCGGTGGCTTCGATGCGCGCACGTTCGCGCGCTATCGGCGCCTCGTCGTCAGCCCCGGCGTGGCGCTCGTCGAACCGGCCATTGTCGCGGCGCGCGCGGCCGGCAGCGAAGTGATCGGCGACATCGAACTGTTCGTGCGCGCCGCGCGCGCCCCGATCGTGGCCATCACCGGTTCGAACGGCAAGAGCACCGTGACCACGCTGGTGGCCGAGATGCTGCGCGCCGCCGGGCGGCGGGCACTGGCCGGCGCCAACCTGGGCCCGCCGGCGCTCGATCTGTTGCAGCAGGCGCCGCCGGACTACTACGTGCTGGAACTGTCGAGCTTCCAGCTGGAGGCGCTCGAGAGCCTGCGGGCACGGGTCGCGGTGGTGCTGAACGTCTCGCCCGACCACCAGGACCGCTACCCGGGCGAGGACGAGTACGCGGCCGCCAAGGCGCGTATCTATCGCGGTGCCCGGCACTGCGTGTTCAACGCCGACGACCAGGCCACCTGCCGGGGCCTGCCCGGCGACGCGGATCTCACCTCCTTCACGCTGGCCGAGCCGGGACCGGGTCAGTTCGGCGTGCGCCGCCTCGACGGCGAGCGTTGGCTCGCCGAGGGCAGGCAACCCCTGATGCCGGTCGCCGACCTGGCGCTGGCCGGGGAGCACAACCTGGCCAACGCGCTGGCCGCCCTCGCCATCGTTTCCGCGCTCGGGATCGACTGCGCCGGGCTCACTGCGACGTTGCGCGGGTTCGCCGGCCTCGCGCACCGGATGCAGCCGCTCGGGGAGCGCGCGGGCGTGTTGTGGGTGAACGACTCCAAGGCCACCAACGTCGGCGCGACGGTGGCGGCGCTGCAGGGCGCCGGTCGCCCGGTGGTGCTGATCGCGGGCGGCGACGGCAAGGGGGCGGATTTCACGCCGCTGCGTGCGGCGGTGAGCGGGCGGGCGCGGGCCGTGGTCCTGATCGGGCGCGACGCCGCGGCCATTGCGGCCGCCCTGGGCGATGCCGCCCCTGTCGAGTTCGCCGCCGGGATGGAAGAAGCCGTGAGCCGTGCGGCCGGGCTGGCGCGCCCGGGCGACATGGTGTTGCTCGCCCCGGCGTGCGCGAGCTTCGACATGTTTCGCGACTACCGGGCCCGCGGCGAGGCGTTCGCGCTGGCCGTGCAGGAACTCGACGCGTGATCGCCGCTCCCGCCCCCTCGAATCGCGAGGTGTTGAGCCAGACGCTCGACTGGTGGCTGCTCGGCTCGGCGCTCGCCCTGCTGCTGCTCGGGCTGGTGATGGTCGCCTCGGCGTCGATCGCGGTCGCCGAGGAGACCCTGTCGAACCCGTTTCACTATTTCTACAAGCAACTGGTGTTCGCGTTCGGCGGGGTGGCGCTCGCGGCCGCGACGCTGGCGATCCCGGTCCGTGCCTGGGAGCGTTCCGGCTGGGTGCTGCTGATCCTCTCGTTGCTGCTGCTGGCGCTGGTGCTCGTGCCGGGTATCGGGCGCACGGTGAACGGCAGCAGCCGCTGGCTGGCGCTGGGCCCGTTACGCCTGCAGGTGTCGGAACTCGCCAAGCTGTTCCTGCTGGTGTACCTCGCCGGCTACCTGGTTCGCCACGCCGAAGTCGTGCGTACCCGGGTGCGCGGCTTCCTGCGCCCGCTGCTGATGCTGTGCCTGGCCGGTTGCCTGCTGCTGCTCGAGCCCGATTTCGGCGCCGCGGCGATCCTGCTGCTCACCGCCATGGCCATGATGTTCCTCGGCGGCGTGCGGTTCTGGCAGTTCTTCCTGCTGTCCGGCGCGATGGCGGGCACGGCGATCGCGCTGATCGTGACCTCGCCCTACCGCATGGAACGCCTGACCGCGTTCCTCGACCCGTGGGCCGACCCGTTCGACAGTGGCTTCCAGCTCACCCAGTCGCTGATCGCGATCGGCAGCGGGTCGTTGACCGGCACCGGGCTGGGCGGCAGCGTGCAGAAGCTCTTCTACCTGCCGGAGGCCCACACCGACTTCCTGTTCGCGGTGCTGGCCGAGGAACTCGGCCTGGTGGGTGTGATCGCGGTGATCGTGCTTTACGGCGTGCTGGTGTGGCGCGCTTTCGCGATCGGCAATGCCGCGGCCGGCTCGGGCTCGATGTTCGGCGCCTACCTG
>JBFJWO010000172.1:0-9733 GCA_041623575.1 Gammaproteobacteria bacterium | reverse complement strand
GCTGGCGACGCCGGAGCTGTCGATGTACTCGACGCCCGAGAGGTCGACCAGCAACGTGCGTCCGGCGTTGAGGCAATCGAGAATGGCGGCGCGCGCGCGCGGCGAGCTGGAGAGGTCGACTTCGCCGCGCAAGGCGGCGATCGAGAGGTCGCCGTCCTCGCTGATTTCCAGGTTCATCGCTGCGGGTGCTCCGTCGCGCGCCGGCGCCAGGTCATGCGCAGGCAGTTGCCCACCCCGTCGGCGGGGTACGTGTAGGCGACCTCGTCCATGAGCTCGCGGATGAAATTGACGCCGAGGCCCCCGGGGCGCACGTCGGCCAGCGGGCGCCCGTGCACGCGGCTGCGATCGATGGGCGCGGCGCGGTCGAGCAGCTCGAAATGGACCGCGTCCGGCGCGCACTCGATGCTGAGCTTGATCGGGTTGGCCGAATCGCCCTTGTAGGCGTGCTGGATGACGTTCATGCAGGCTTCGTTCAGCGCGATCACGATCGCTTCGGTTTCTTCTGCGCTCAGCCGGGCGTCGCTCAGGGCTTCGCCGACGCGCCGGCGCATGTCGGCGAGCGCCGCGGCGCGCGCCGGGATCGTGATCTCGCGGTACAACCGGTTGTCGTGGCCGTTGTTGATCATTGTCTGCCGCGCTGCGTCCCTCACCCACGTGGTATCGGTCCGCTCGCCCATCTCTTGAGGCCGGGTGCGGTCCATCAAGGCGCGGGCGGGAGCGCCGCTACCCCGGTCAGGCAAGCACTGACGGAGCAGCCCCTTGGCCGCCTTACCCGCGTCCCTGAAACCGGCCGATCTGCCGACCCCGCCGAAAGTGGCGCTGGAGGTGATGCAGGCCTGCTCGCGTGACGACTGCAGCAACGCCGATCTCGGCGTGCTGGCGGGGCGCGATCCCGGGTTCACCGCCGAGGCGCTGCGCATCGTCAACTCCGCCTGGTTCGGCTTCGGCCAGGAAGTACGCACCGTCGCGCACGCCGCGGTCATCCTCGGCCAGCAGGCGTTGCGCAACCTGGTGCTGTGCATCGCCGTTCGCGATGCGCTGAAAGGCGTGGCGATCGCGAACATCGACACGGCCGGGTTCTGGGAGGATGCGCTGCGCCGGGCGGTCGCGGCCAGGCTGCTCGCGGCGAGATGCGGGCACGACCCCGAGGAGGCGTTCACCGCCGGGCTGCTGCAGGATTTCGGGCTGCTGGTGCTGTTCTACCTGTACCCGGAACCCGCCGTGCCGTGGGCGCAGCTGCGCGCGCTCGACCCCGCACACCGCCTGGCGCGCGAGCGCGAGCTCTTTCCGCTGGACCACGCGGCCATGGGCCAGGCGGTCGCCACTCAATGGGAGCTGCCGGGCGACCTGTGCGCCGCGATCGGCGCTCACCATGACGACGAGCAGGACGGGCGCCCGCGGCTGCAGGTGCTGCTTGCCGCCGCCGACTGGCTGGCCGCGGTCTACGAGTGCGACGCGCCCGGGGCCTGCCTCGGGCGCTGCCGCACCCTGCTCGGCGAGTGGCTGACGCTCGGCGAGGACGACATCGAGCAGTGCCTGGCGGCCTTGCCCGCGGCCCTCGAGGAGGCGGCGGGCGGGCTCGGGCTCGATACCCGCGCCCAGCCCGCGTTCGAGGAGCTGATGCGCGAGACCAACGTCACCCTGGCGGAGCAGAACCTCAGCTACCAGGAGTTGACGCTGCGCCTGGAGAACACCTTGCGCGAGCGCGACCGGCTGGCGGCGGAACTCGACCGCGAGCTCGAGCAGGCGCGCCAGATCCAGCGCGCCCTGCTGCCCGGCCCGATGCCCGAGGGCTTTCCGGTGGCCGGCATCAACGAGAGCGCACGGCAGTTGTCGGGAGATTTCTACGACTATTTCAGCCTGCCCGGCGGCGAGGTGTTCTTCTGCCTGGGCGACGTCTCGGGCAAGGGGGCCAATGCCGCGATCCTGATGTCCAAGGTGGCGAGCCTGTGCCGCTGTCTCGCCAAGCAGATGGACGACCTGCCGGCCATGGTCGCGACCATGAACCGCGAGATCACCGAGACCAGCGCACACGGCATGTTCGTGACCCTGATCTGCGGACGTTACGCGCCGGGCACCGGTGACTTGATCCTGGTCAACGCCGGCCACCTTCCCGCGCTGGTGCTGCGCCCGGGCGAAAAGCCGCGCCTGCTCAAGGCGCGCGGGGTGCCGCTCGGCGTGCTGGAAGACTCGGTGTTCGAGCCGGACACGTGCAACCTCGGCGGCGCCCGGCTGTACCTGTTCTCGGACGGCATCACCGAGCATCGCGGCGCCGACGGGGAACTCGGCCTGGGCGGCCTGATGAGGCTGCTGGTCGAAAGCTGGCGCGCGGCGCCGGCGGAGCAACTCGCGTGCGTCATCGACAGCCTGCGCAGCGGCGCGGGCGAGGCTCAGGACGACCTGACCCTGCTGCGTCTGACCGGTGCCTGACGCGCCGCCCGGCGCGCCGCCGCGCCTCTGGTACACTGCCGCTCCCTTCTGGCCGAGGGACGACGTTGATGCCGACACGGTATCGGTGCCGCGCAAGCGAGCGCGTCACGCATCGCATACCCGGACACGCCCGCGCCATTAACCCGGCGCTGCACGCCCGCCGGGGCGGAAAATTGACGCCGGTCCTCGCCGCGCCAGGCGACCGCGCGGCTCGCCTGCCCGTCACCGCACCGCGATCGCCACGCGGCAAGCCGGCCGAAGTGCCTCAGCGGCGGTGGTTTTGCCCGCTGCACGCGCCCGCGCAGTCGAACAGGCACTGCACCGATCACTCACACGCCGATCGCGCCACCTTGGCGTGGACCCTGCATAGGTGCCGAGGACATGGAAATGCCTACCAAGCTCAAGACCGAGCCCGCTTCCGTAGCACCCGTCGTACACGCATTGCTGACGCGCAGCGAAGAGCGCGACGAGATCGATGTCGGGCGCCTGTGCGACGACCTCGCCCGGCAGTGGAAGCTGATCGCCGCGACTACCGCCGGCGGCACCGCGTTGATGGCACTGCTGGCGTTCACCGCCACGCCGGAGTACCGCCAGCAGGTCACCGTGTCGTTGCCGAGCGTCACCGCCATCGAACGCATCAACGCCGAAACCCTCGAGCCGACCGACCGCCACGCCGTGTTCCGGCGTTACTACGACGGGTTGCGTTCGCCGGAGGCGTTTCGTTCGTTCGCGACCGACGCCGGCTACATCGAGCGCCTGTTCCCGCAAAGCGGGCGTGACCTCGAGGCGTCGACGAACGTCTTATGGCGCGCACTCGATATCGTTATCGACGAGCCCGCACCGGCCACGCGCGGGGCGCAGGTGACCAATCCCGAGCGCGTCACCCTGAGCCTGCAGCACAACGACGAGCCGGCGATCGCGGCGTTTCTCAACGACTACCTGCTCGTCGTGCAGGCGGGCCTGCGCGAGCGCATGCAACGCGAGATGCGCGCGAGCATCGATTCCGAACTCGCCCTCGTCGAGCGCGGCATCGAGCTGATGCGTACCCGCGCCCGGCGCGAGCGACAGCTCGAGATAGAGCGCATCGAAAGCGTGAACGCCGAGAAGTCGCGCCTGCTCGGCAACCAGATCGCGGCCCTGCTGAACAGCGCCCAGCGCGGCAACGAGCACACCATCGTGCAGGTCATCGAAGCGCGCCAGCTGGCCGCCAACCTCGGTATCGACGATCCGACGTTCCTCGACGAGCTGAAGCCCCGCGAGGCCACGCCGCGCACCGAGATCACCCTCGCCGACCGGCAGGAGCTGCCGCTGTACCTGATGGGGACGCGTTACCTCGATGCCTACGTCGACAAGCTGCGCGGGCGCGAGAGCGCCGAGCCCTACGTTCCGCAGGTCACCGAGCTGCGCCGCGAACTCGAGCTGGTGAACAACGACGCGCGCCTGACGGCGCTCAGGACACGCGAGTCCGACGACCCGTTCATCGAGGGGCTGCCCGACCTGCTCGCCCGCCGCGACCAGCTGTCGGCGCTCGACCCCGACCTCGCCAGCATCGACCTCTACACGCTCGAGAGAGGGGCCCGTACGACGGGCGAGAGAATAAAGCCGCGGCGCGCGCTGATGCTGGCCGCGGGGTTTGCCGCCAGCCTGGTGCTGGGGTTGCTGATCGCCTACATCGTCAGCGCCCGTCGCCATCGCCACGACGCGCCCTCGGCGCTGCCGAACTGAAGGCCGATCGAAGCCGTGCCGGCTGAGATGCCTGGCCGGGCGAGCGAGCGTGCTCGCCCGCTCGGGCTGGCCCTGCTCGCCCTCGCCTTGCCGGGCGCACCCGGCGCCCTCGAGGTAGAGGTCCGTGAGACGGCGCCGTTCACTCTCGGCGCACCGCCGACCCTGCGCCCGGGGCAACTCCCGGACAGCCATCTCGCCCGTGCCGAGGCCGACATCGCCTTCGCCTGGCTGGCGGATGCCACGACTCGTTACGCGCACGGGGTGCTCGGCGACGTGCTGGAAGCCGCGACCCTGGTCGTCGAGCCGCGCGCGGGCGGCGAGCTACGCCTGGTGCTGCCGCCCGGACGCGTCTTCGAGGACCTGGTGCCGCGGCTGGCGGACCTCGATGGCGACGGCCGCGACGAGATCCTGCTGGTCGAGAGCGACGCTGCCGAGGGCGCGTCGCTGGCGGTTTTCGGACTCGAGCAGGGGCGCCTGGCGCGGCGCGCCGCGACGCCTTTCATCGGCCGCGCGAACCGTTGGCTGAACCCGCTCGGGGTCGGTGACTTCGACGGCGACGGGCACTCCGACATCGCGCTGGTGCTCACTCCGCACCTCGGCGGCGTCCTGCAACTGTATCGTTACACGCCGCCGCGGTTGCACGCGTTTGCCGAGATGCGGGGCGTGAGCACGCACCGGATCGGCAGCACCGAGCTCGGCCTCGGGCAGGTGGTGGCCGGTGCCGGGCGCGACCGCTTGCTGCTGCCCGACCAGCGCCACCGCGAGCTGCTGCTCGTCGAATGGGCCGACGGGCGCCTGCGAGAGCGCGCCCGGGCGCGCCTGCCGGCGGCGCTCGACTCGGGCCTGCAGCCGGTGGCGGGCGAGGCGAATCGCTGGCGGGCGCGGCTGCGCGACGGCTCCTACCGGGAGATCTCGGTACGCTGAGCCGTGCGCGCTGCGCAAGTAGCGGACCAAGCCTCGCGGCCCCGGCCCCGGCCGAGCGCTGGCGCCCGCACCCGGCGCTGTGCCTGTGTTATGTTCTCGGGCATGCACGAACCGTTGCCGCAACGCCTGGCGCGAGAACTCGACGCGATCCGCGAGCAGGGCCTGTACAAGCCCGAACGCGTGATCGTCTCGCCGCAGCAGGCCGTGGTGCGCCTTGCCGACGGGCGCGAGGTCATCAACTTCTGCGCCAACAACTACCTCGGGCTCGCCAACGATCCGCGCCTCGTCGAGGCCGCCGCGCAGGGTCTGGCAAGCCACGGCTTCGGCATGGCTTCGGTGCGTTTCATCTGCGGCACCCAGGACCTGCACAAGGAACTGGAACGGCGCCTCGCCGCGTTTCTCGGCACCGGCGACGCGATCCTGTACTCGTCGTGCTTCGACGCCAACGGGGGGCTGTTCGAGACCCTGCTCGACGAGCGCGACGCGGTGATCTCCGATGCGCTCAATCACGCCAGCATCATCGACGGCGTGCGCCTGTGCAAGGCCCGGCGCCTGCGTTACGCCAACAACGACATGGCCGACCTCGAGCGCCAGCTGCGGGCCGCCGCCGATTGCCGCACGCGGCTGATCGCCACCGACGGTGTGTTTTCGATGGACGGCGTCATCGCCGACCTCGGGACGATCTGCGAACTCGCCGAGCGCTACGATGCGCTGGTCATGGTCGACGACTCGCACGCGGTGGGGGTCCTCGGTGCGCACGGGCGCGGCAGCCACGAGCAGTGCGGCGTGATGGAGCGCGTGTGCCTGATCACCGGCACGCTGGGCAAGGCCATGGGCGGCGCCTCGGGCGGCTACACGGCCGGCCCGCCCGAGGTGATCGAATGGCTGCGGCAACGCTCGCGTCCGTATCTGTTCTCGAACTCGCTGGCGCCGATGATCGTTGCGGCGACCCTGCGCGTGCTCGACCTGCTGGACGAGGAGGGCGCCGCCCTGCGGGCCCGCCTGGCGGACAACAGCACGCGCTTTCGGGCCGGGCTCGAAGACGCCGGTTTCCGACTGCTGGGCGCCGGGCACCCGATCGTGCCGGTGCTGCTCGGCGATGCGCCGCTCGCGGCGCGCATGGCCGAGCGGCTGCTGGAGGCCGGTGTCTACGTGATCGGCTTCTCTTACCCGGTGGTGCCGCGCGGCGAGGCGCGGATCCGCACGCAGATGTCGGCTGCGCACACGCCCGGGCAGGTCGAGCGGGCGATCGCCGCGTTCGCCGACGCCGGCCGGGACCTCGGTGTGTTACCGGCGGCCCGGGGCCGGGCGGGCGGGCCATGAGGACGCTCGCCAAGACGCGCCCCGAGCCGGGCATCTGGATGACCGAGGCGCCGGAGCCCGAGGTCGGCCACAACGACGTGCGCATCCGGATCACGCGTACCGCCATCTGCGGCACCGACATCCACATCTACAACTGGGACGAGTGGTCGCAGCAGACCATCCCGGTACCGATGACCGTGGGTCACGAGTTCGTCGGCGTGGTCGAGTCCATGGGCCAGGAGGTGCGCGGGGTGGAGGTCGGCGACCGCGTCTCCGGCGAGGGCCACATCACCTGCGGCTACTGTCGCAACTGCCGCGCCGGGCGTCGCCACCTGTGCCACAACTCGATCGGCGTGGGCGTGAACCGGCCCGGCGCTTTCGCCGAGTACCTGGTGATCCCGGCGGCCAATGTCTACAAGGTCGCCGACGGCGTGCCCGACGACGTGGCGGCGATCCTCGACCCGTTCGGCAATGCCGCCCACACGGCGCTCTCGTTCGACCTGGTCGGCGAGGACGTGCTGATCACCGGCGCCGGTCCGATCGGGGTGATGGCCGCCGCGATCGCCCGCCACGTCGGCGCGCGCCACGTGGTGGTGACGGACGTCAACGATTACCGCCTGGCGCTGGCCGCGAGGCTCGGTGCGACGCGCACGGTCAATGTCACGCGCGAGAACCTGCCCGACGTGATGCGCGAGCTCGGCATGCTGGAGGGCTTCGACGTCGGCATGGAGATGTCCGGGGCCGCGGCCGCGTTCCGCGAGTTGCTGCGCCAGATGGATCACGGCGGCAAGGTCGCCGTGCTCGGCATCCCGCCCGGTGAGGTGCCGACCGACTGGAACCAGGTGATCTTCAAGGGCCTGCTGGTGAAAGGCGTCTACGGGCGCGAGGTGTTCGAGACCTGGTACAAGATGATCAGCATGCTGCAGAGCGGGCTGGACATCGCGCCGGTCATCACCCACCGCTTCGCGGTCGACGACTTCGAGCAGGCTTTCGAGGTGATGCGATCGGGACGCTCGGGCAAGGTGATCCTGAACTGGGCATGAGCTCGCCCACCCGCAGCGGGGCGCCGGCGCCGCCCGCCGTTTCCTGAGACCGTGCCCGACGCGTTCACCGTGGGACCGCTGCTGCTGCCGACCCTGCGCGTCGGGCTCATCGGCTCCCTGCTCCTCGGCATCCTCGTTGCGGGCCTGGCCGCGCGGCTGCTCGGCTTCGACGCCCGCCGCGTGCGCGCCATCGCCGACATCAGTGTGCTGCTCGGCCTGGTCGGGGCGCGCGTCGGTTACGTGGCGGCGAACGCCGGCGCCTACGCCGCGGAGCCCTGGAGCGCGTTGTACCTGTGGCAGCCCGGCTACAGCCCGTGGGCGGGCGTCGCCACCGGGGTCGCGGTCGCGGCCTGGCGCGTCTGGCGCTCGCCGTCGCCGCTGCGCTTTCGCGGTGCCCTGCCGCTGTCGCTAGGGGCCGCGGCGGCGGGGCTGCTCGCCACCGCGGTGGTGCTGGCCACCAGTGCCGGACCGCGGGAATTGCGCCTGCACCCGGGACCGGTCGCCGCGAGCCGGGGTGCGGACCGGGCCGTGCCCGAGTTCGTGATGCGCGACCTCGACGGGCGCGTCGTGTCCTCGCGCCAGTTCGCCGGCAACGCCGTGCTGCTCAACTTCTGGGCGACGTGGTGCGCACCGTGCCGCCGGGAGATGCCACTGCTCGACGACATGCACCGGCGCTACGCCGGTCGCGGGCTGGTGGTGGTGGGTGTGGCGGTGGGCGAGCCGGCCGGGCAGGTGCGTGCCTTCACGCGCCAGCTCGGCATCGACTACGCGGTGTGGGTCGACCCGCCGGGCAGCCGGGTGAGCTTCGAGCTGTTCGACCGCCTCGGCGGCGCCGGTTTCCCGACCACCTACTTCATCGCCCCCGACGGGCGGGTCCGCGACGCCTACGTGGGCGAGCTGGCACGCGCGCCGCTGATCGCGGCGTTGGAGGCACTGCTGGCGGAATAGGGGCGGGGCGTGCGCCCGGATGCCTGCCCCGGTTCGGGCACCGCGCGCCTGTCAGCGGCCGGTCGCGCTGAGCGACGGTGCCTGGCTTGCGCACCAGAGCTGGAATCCGAACGTCGAGCCCTTGCCGGGCTCGCTGTGCGCCCAGACCTCCCCGCCGTGACGCGAGACGATGCGTGCCACGGTGGCGAGCCCGATGCCGCTGCCCTCGAACTCGTGCTCGCCATGCAGGCGCTGGAACGGGCCGAACAGCTTGTCGGCGTATTTCATGTCGAAGCCGACGCCGTTGTCGCGCACGTAGAAGGCCCGCTCGCCGCCGCGCTGCTGCTGGCCGACCTCGATGCGCGCCACCTCGCGCGGCGCCGAGTACTTCCAGGCGTTGCCGATCAGGTTGTCGATCAACACCTGCAGCAGCGCGGGGTCGCCGGTGGTGCGCAGGCCCGGCTCTATCTGCACCTCGACCCGGCGCCCGGGCTCGCCCTCGCGCAAACCCCGCACCGCGTCGCCGGCGAGCGCGCTCAGGTCCACGGGCTGCAGCCGCATCCGCGAGCGCGACATGCGCGACAGCGACAGGATGTCGTCGATCAGCCGCCCCATCTTCTGGCTCGCCCCGCGGATTCTGGTCAGGGTCCCGCGGCCGTCCTCGCCGAGCGCCTCGGCGTAGTCCTCCAGCAGGATGTAGCTGTAGCCGTCGATGGCCCGCAGCGGCGCGCGCAGGTCGTGAGAGACCGAGTAGCTGAACGACTCGATCTCGCCGACGGCCCGTTCGAGCTCGGTGGTACGCTCCGCCACCAGGTGCTCGAGGTTTTCCTGGTGGCGGTGCACTTCCTGCTGGGCGCGCTCGCGCGAGACCGCGATCCCGGCCAGGGAGGCGGCCATGGTGAGGTTGTCGCCGTCGTCGGCGGTGGCGGTCGGGTGGCCGGCGTGGGACAGGACGAAGGCGCCGACCGCGTAACCGTCCAGCACGATGGGCGCGTTCCACGAGCACTCGATGCGATGCGCCGCCGACAGCGTGGCATGGTCCGGCCAGCGCCCGTCGCTCTGCAGGTCGGCAACGAAGAGCGTCTCCCGGCCGCTCACGCAGGCGCCGCAGGGGGCGGCCTCGGCCGTGGCCGGCAGGCCGACGAAGCTGCCTGCGTACTCGGGTGCGAGGCGCGGCGCGATGCATTGCCTGAAATGGCTGGCGCTCTCGTCGAGCAGCACCACTGCCGCCGTGCCGCCGCAGACCTCCTCGATATGCACGCACAGGGCGTGCAGGGTGTCGTAGAGGGGCAGCAACCGGTACACGGCATCCTGCGGCGCGCTCGCTTCGAACGAAGGGCCGTACGGCGCAGAGAGAAAAGGATAATCAGACGGGACCAGGG
>JBFJWO010000171.1:0-9736 GCA_041623575.1 Gammaproteobacteria bacterium | reverse complement strand
CGCGTGGCGTCGCGGCCGTCGGCGTCCCACTCGTAGCTGTAGCCGGCCCACTCGCCGTCGTCGTGGCGCATGAACAGTCGGGTCTCGACGAGCGCGCCGCCGAGACGAAAGTGCTTCATCAGCACCGTGCCGACGGGGAACGACCAGTCGCCGTCGGCTTCTATGTCGATCGCGCCCTCGTCGGGCAGCGCCACCCAGCGCTCCTTGGCGGCGCCGTCGGACCAGAACGGCGCGTTGAGCGCGTAGGGAACGAGCCCCGGCGCCGGCAGCGCCGGCGCCTCGGCGCGCACGCAGCCGCTGTCGGAGAGCTTCACCGGCGCCCCGCCCCCGGCCGGCGCCGCGCCCGGCAGCAGCGGAAAGATGCCGTTCGAGGGGCCGATCACGTACAACTCGCCGTCGTGACCCTCGCCGAAAGCAGTGATCCCCGAGCCCGCCTCCAGCAACGGTTCGGCCGCCGGCGCCTCGGCGTCGCCCGACAGACGCCAGACCTGGCCGCTGCAGTAATCGCCGTAGAGATAGCTGCCGGCGAGCTCCGGGATCGCGGTGCCGCGGTAGACGTAACCGCCGACCACCGCGCAGTGCCCGCCCGGGTCCTGCGCGTAGGCGAGCAGCGGCGGTTCGAAACTCGCGCCGCCGGCGCAGCCGTTCTCGTTGAACGGCGCCTCGCCCTCGAAACAGCGCCAGCCGTAGTTGCCGCCGCGCCGCACCCGGTCGATCTCCTCGAAGCGCCCCTGGCCGACGTCGCCCAGCCACAGGTCGCCGGTGTCGCGATCGAAGCTCCAGCGCCAGGGGTTGCGCAGGCCCCAGGCGTAGATCTCCGGGCAGCCGCTGGCGCCGGTGCAGTCGCCGCCCGCGAACGGGTTGTCCGCGGGGATGGCGTAGGGCCGCGGCGCGCCGTCGGCGACGTCGACGTCGATGCGCAGCATGGCGCCCAGCAGGTTGTCGACGTCCTGGGCGTCGTCGCCCGGGTCGCCGCTGCCGCCGCCGTCGCCGAGCCCGATGTAGAGCAGGCCGTCGTCGCCGAAGGCGATGTGCCCGCCGTTGTGGTTGGTGTCGGTCTGGGTGACGCGAATGATCTCGAGCGCGCTCGAGGTGTCGAGGCTCGCGCCGTCTGGGTTGGCGGTGTAGCGCACCACGTAGGACGTCGGCGCACCCGTGCCGGGGTCGATCGGCGCACCGGTGTAGGAGAGGAACACGAAACGATTGTCGGCGTAACCGGGGTGAAAAGCCATTCCCAGCAGGCCCATTTCCCCGCCGTTGCGCACCGGGCCGCCCGCCGACTGGCGCAGGTCGGCAAAGGCCGCACTCCCCGCTCCGGGTTCGTAACGCAGCACGCGCCCGCGCTGCTCGACCACGAACCAGCGGTCCGCGTCGCCGGGCGCCTGCAGCAGCGCCACCGGGTCGCTGGCGGACACCGCCAGCGCATCGCCCAGGCGCACGAGCGGCGTATCCAGCGGGCGCGGGCCCGCCAGGCAGCTGGTGTTGGACACCCGCGCGTCCAGGCCGACCTCGGCGACAGGGTCCGGGTCCCCGCCCTCGTCCGGGTCGCTCTCGTCCTGGCCGGGGCACCCGCCTAGCAGGGTCGCCGCCAGCGCGACGATCGGCCCGACGGCGGCGCGGCCGCGACGCCTGTCCTGTGTCCCTGCTGTGCTCACGGCGGCAAGGCTATCATCGCGGCGAGCCGCGGCGCTACGCGGCCTTGCCCTCGGCGTTCAACATGCGCTCGCGGCAGCGGCGCAGTGCGATCGCCATCTGCTCGCCGTTGCCGTAACGTCGCTCGGGCGCTTTCTGCAACGCGCGGTCGACGATGGCGCGCACGCAGGCCGGCAGGCCGGGACGCAGCTTGCAGGGGTCGGGGTGGCGCTCGTTGGCGATGCGATACATCAGGCTCGACAGCGAATCGGCGGTGAACGGCAGTTGCGCGGTCAGCAACTGGAACAGCGTGACGCCGAGAGAGAACAGGTCCGAGCGCCCGTCGACGCGCTCGCCCGACAGCTGCTCGGGCGACATGAACGAGGGGCTGCCGAGAATGGTGCCGGTCTTGGTACGGCTCGCGTCGGTCAGGCAGGCGACGCCGAAGTCGGTCACCGTGGCGTGGCGCCCGGTCTCGTCGAGGATGATGTTGCCCGGCTTGATGTCGCGGTGCACGACGTTGTTCTGGTGAGCGTAGTGCAGTGCTTCGGCGACCTGGATGGCGACCTCCAGCACCTCGGCCGGCGCCAGCGCGCGTTGCCCGCCGACGAAGGCGGACAACGGCTCGCCGGGCAGGTAGTCCATGGCGATATAGGAGAGGTCGCGCTCCTCGCCGACGTCGTAGATGGTGACGATGTGCGGGTGCTTGAGGCGCCCGGCGGTCTCGGCTTCGCGGAAGAAGCGTTGCTTGACGTCGTCGAGGTTCTCGGCGTCGAACTCCTGGTCCAGCGCCATGGTCTTGACCGCCACGGTGCGCCCGATCTTCGGGTCGCGGCCCAGGTAGACCATGCCCATCGCCCCGCGGCCGAGCTCGCGCTCGAGCTCGTAGCGCCCGAGCACCGGTTTCTGCACCTCGCCCCCGGCGACGATCAGCGTGTCGGCGCCGCCCGCGGGCCCCAGCACCACCCGGGCGTCCAGCTCGTCGTTACGTGCGATGCGCGCCTCCACGTCCCGGTAGCGGCGGCGGCGCTCGTGCAGAAAGCGGAACACGTCGCCGGCCTTGTTGAAGTGGCGCTTGCGCTCGAAGTCGAGGCCCAGGTTGTAGAGCAGCCCCGCGGTCTCCTCCGAGTCCAGGCAGTGGCGGAACTTGGCGAAGGCCTCGTCGAGCCGCCCCTGGGCCTGCAGCGCCTGCCCGAGCAGGCGGTTGGAATCGGACAGCGCCGCCTGGTAGTGGCCGAGGCGGCGCTGCACCAGCCGGTTCGCCGCCAGCAGCAGGTGGCCGGCGACCAGCAACACCACCACGTTCATCATCGGCACCCAGGTGTCGCGCAGCAGCAGCGCGAACAGCTCGACGTTCACGACGAGCACCGTCAGCAGGCCGCCGAGGAGCACCGAGCTGCCGGTGCGCAGGCGAGGCGCCAGCAGCATCAGGTAGCAGCCGATCAGCACCAGGGCCGCCAGCCGTGCCATCAGCGCCGTGTCGCCGAGCGCGAACGCGTCCCCGCCGAGCAGCGCCGAGACCGTGTGCGCCAGCACCTCGATTTCCGACAGCTCGGTGCCAAGCGGGGTGGGCCAGGCGGCGGCGAAACGCGGCGCGGTCAGCCCGACCAGCACGATCTTGTCACGCAGCACCGCCGGCGACACCCGGTCCTCGATCAGCGCCGCGATGGGCACGGTGGTGAACGGGCTGTCGCCCGCCGCGGTGGCCGGGTAGAAGCGCGGGTGCACACGTGCCCCGAGATCGCGGGTCAACGGCTCGCCGTTCACCGCGAGGCCACGGGCATTGAGTGCGAGCGAGGCGAGCGGCACACCCCGAAACGCGGCGTAGATCCGCAAAGCCAGCGTCGGCAGCCAGCTGCCCGCATGTTCCACGACCAGCGGTACCGCGCGCACGGCGTCCGCCCCGGGCACGCCGGACGGGGCGATGCCGAGCGCACCGGCGGCGATCTTTTCCGTCGGCAGGTAGACCCGCCCGGCACGCTCGATGCCGGGCGGCTGCAGGAACGCCGGCAGGCCGGCTACGTGCAACGGCGACGCCGCGCCCGGCAACGCCTGCGCTTCGAGCCGCGCCGCGACCGCGCTGCCGGGCGCCGGCAAGGGCCGATTGCCGGGGGCCGGGTCGTACGGAAAACCGAGCAGCACCTGCCCGGCGCCGCGAAAGGCGATTGACAGCGAGTGGTCGGTGTCGAGGCGATTGACGGCCTGCTGCAACTGCCGGCGCAGCTGGCGCCCGAGGCGCGCGGCGTGGCGGTCGCGAAACTCCGCCATCACCTCCAGGCCGCGCTCGTTGTGGGCGGCCTCGAACGACAGGGTGTAGGCCACCACGCGCGGTTCTCCGGCCGTGATACGACGTTGCGCCAGCGCGAGCAGGTCGCGCGACCACGGCCAGGCGCCGTGCTCGGCGAGCGAGGCTTCGTCGATCGCCACCACCACCACCTCGGCGGACGGCGGGCGCGCCGGTGCGAGTTGAACGGCGAGGTCGTAGGCCCCGTGCTCGAGCGAGCGCATCCAGTCGCTCTCGCTGACCAGCAGCACCGCGACCAGGCACAGTGCGCCGATCAACCAATCCATCCTGTATGCGCGTCGTTGCAAGGTGGCGATATCCGGTCAGGTCCAGGTCCGGTCGACGGCGCGAGGGCGGCTTGCGGGCCTACGCGCTGGCGGCGGAAACGGTTCGGGCGGCGCGGGCTGCGCCGTGCCGCCTCGACCCCCGCACGAGGTCTGTGTATGGTACGCGGGCAGCCAGCCCGGGGCGTAGGCCGCCCCGACGGAGACGACCCCCACATGCCCGATTCGACATTTCCGCGCTTCGACACGCTCAGCCTGCACGCGGGGCAAAAGCCGGACCCCGCGACCGGTGCGCGCGCCACCCCTATTTACCAGACAGCGTCCTATGTGTTTCGCGACACCGATCACGCCGCGGCGATTTTCAACATCGAACGGACCGGCCACGTGTACTCGCGGATCTCGAATCCGACCAACGCGGTGCTCGAGGAGCGGATCAGCGCGCTCGAAGGCGGCGTCGGCGCGATCGCCACCGCCAGCGGCCAGGCGGCCATGCACCTGTCGCTCGCCACGCTGATGGGCGCCGGCTCGCACATCGTCTCCTCGCACTCGCTCTACGGCGGCAGCCACAACCTGCTGGCCTACACGCTGCCGCGGTTCGGCATCGAGACCACCTTCGTCAGCCCGCGCGACCTCGACGCCATCCGCGCCGCCATCCGGCCCAACACCCGGGTGATCTTCGGCGAGACCCTGGGCAACCCTGGGCTGGACGTGATGGACATCCCGGCGGTGGCCGAGATCGCCCACGCCGCCGGCCTGCCGCTGCTGATCGACTCGACGTTCACCACGCCCTACCTGTGCCGGCCGTTCGAACTCGGCGCCGACATCCTGTTCCATTCCGCCACCAAGTTCCTGAGCGGGCACGGCGTGGTCATCGGCGGCCTGATGGTCGACGGCGGGTCCTTCGACTGGGAGGCTTCGGGGCGTTTCCCCGAACTCACCGAACCCTACGCCGGCTTTCACGACCTCGACTTCGCCGAGGAGTTCGGGCCGGCGGCGTTCGTGACCCGCGCGCGCAAGGAGGGCATACGTGACTTCGGCGCCTGCATGGCGCCGCACACGGCGTTCCTGATCCTGCAGGGCATGGAGACGCTGGGCCTGCGCATGCAGCGCCACGTCGACAACACGCGCCGGGTGGTCGAGTTCCTGTGCGCGCACGACGGCGTGGAGTGGGTCCAGTACCCGGAACTCGAAGACCACCCGGACCACGCGGTGGCGCGGCGATTGCTGCCGCGCGGTTGCGGCGCGGTGTTCAGCTTCGGCGTCAAGGGCGGGCGCGCGGCCGGCCAGGCGCTGATCGAGGCATTGGGGGTGTTCTCGCACCTCGCCAACGTCGGCGACGCCAAGTCGCTGGTCATCCACCCGGCCAGCACCACGCATCACCGCATGGACAGCGAGGCGCTGGCGGCGGCCGGCATCAGCGAAGGCCTGATCCGGCTCTCGGTGGGTCTCGAGGACCCGGACGACCTGCTGGAGGACCTGGGCCGCGGCCTGCACGCGGCACGCCGGGTCGCCGGCTGAGCCCGGACCGAACACAACCCGATTGGGAATCAGCGCATGCAACTGTCAGTCGACGGCGCCACCGTCTACGCCGCCGGGGAGACCGACCCGGCGGACCCGCAACGCCCGAGCGTCGTGTTCGTCCACGGCGCCGGCATGGACCACACGGTATGGGTGCTGCCCAAACGCTACTTCGTGCGCAAGGGCTACAACGTCCTGGCGCTGGACCTGCCCGGGCACGGGCGCTCGGCGGGCGAGCCCCTGGCGAGCGTCGAGGCGCTGGCCGACTGGCTGGTCGCGGTGCTCGATGCGGCGGGTATCGAACGCACCGCGGTGGTCGGCCACAGCTTCGGCTCGCTGGTCGCGCTCGACTTCGCCGCCCGCCACGCCGAGCGGGCCCGGGCACTGGTGCTGATCGGTACTGCCGCCCCCATGCCGGTCACCGACGCGCTGATGGACGCGGCGGCCGAAGACCGGCACGCGGCCTTCGAGATGATCAACACCTGGGGCCACAGCAAACGCGCCCAGGTCGGCGGCAACCCCAACCCGGGCCTGTGGATGACCGGCGTCGGGATCCGGTTGCTGGAGCAGTCCCGCCCCGGCGTGCTGCATGTCGACCTGCAGGCGTGCAACGCGTACGCCGCCGGCGTCGAACGCGCTGCCGCGGTGCGTTGCCCGGCGTTGTTCATTCTCGGGGCCCGCGACGCCATGACCCCGCCCCGCTCCGCCCGCGCGCTCGCCGCCGCACTCCCCGGCGCGCGCACCCTGCTGCTCGACGGCAGCGGCCACGCGCTCATGAGCGAGCGCCCCGACGAAGTGCTCGATGCGCTGATCGCCGAGGTGTGAGCGCTTGCGCTCAGTGCGACAGCAGCACCGGCACGGTCATGTGTGCGAGCAGGTGGCGGGTCATCCCGCCCAGCACCATCTCGCGCAGGCGCGAGTGGCCGTAGCCCCCCATCACGATCAGGTCGCTGCCGATGTCGGCCGCGTAGGAGAGCAGCGCGTCCGCCGCGTCGAGATCCGCGGCGGGTAGCTGGTGGTATTGCGCGGCGACGCCGTGTCGCTGCAGGTAGCGCACGACCTCGCCGTCCTCTTCGGCGGAACTGGCGACGCTGACCAGGTCGACGCGGGTGCAGGCCTGCAGCATCGCCAGCGAATCGTGCAGGGCGCGCGCGGCCTCGCGGCTGCCGTTCCACGCCACCAGAGCCCGCTGCGCGGGCTCGAACTGCCCCGCGTAGGGGACCACCAGCAACGGCCTGCCGGCATCGAAGATGACACTGTCCGGGCGGTAGTGCACGTTCATGTCCGGGTCTTCGGGATCGTGCTGCGCGAGCACCGTCAGGTCCGCATAGCGCGCGCGCTCGCTCAACCCCTCGCAACCCGGCCCGGTGACGACTTCCCAGTCGAGCCCGCCCGGCAGCGTCCCGGCGCTCTCGCGAAAGGCCGCCTCGGCAGCCTCGACGAGGCCGGCCAGCGCGCGCTCGCCGGCCTGCAGCACTTCCGGCGGCAGGTAGGCGCTGGCGTAACTCGGCACCTCGACCGTGCGCCGCAGGTAGATCCCGGTCAGCGCGGCCTCGTGCCGGCGGGCCAGGTCCGCCGCGTAGTCGACCCGCATCGCACAACGACGGTCGTTGTCGACGTAGACCAGCAGTTCCCGGATTGTCATGACCAGATCTCCCTCGATGTGCTTCCGTCAAGGGTCGCGGATCGGGCCGGGGCAGGCTTGACCTGGCTCAATTCACGACCTCCACGGGCTGGCACCTTGCGGCCGGGCGCACGAGCCGGCGCCTGGACTAGAATGGCGCGGTGGCCGGCTACTCGAACACTGCGTTGGTCAGGAAACTCGGCA
Organism: Gammaproteobacteria bacterium; assembly: GCA_041623575.1. Lineage (GTDB taxonomy): Bacteria > Pseudomonadota > Gammaproteobacteria > JAHELT01 > JAHELT01 > JAHELT01. Next base: position 2,190 of record JBFJWO010000171.1, on the reverse strand, counting down.
TCAAGCCGGGCCAGACCCTGTTCGTGAGGAACGCGCCGGTCGACTACGCCGGGTTGCTCGGCGGGTTGCCGCAGGGCGTGAGGCTGCTGGCGCGTTGCACGGGGCGCCCCGACCTGATTCACCATTTCACCCGCTCGCGCGCGGAGCTCGGCCGGGCGCTCGCCGGCTACCGCGAGCGGGTCGCCGAGGACGGCACGATCTGGGTGTCGTGGCCGAAGAAGGCCTCGGGCGTGGCCAGCACCGTGACCGAGGACGTGGTGCGCGAACTGGCCCTGCCGCTCGGCCTGGTCGACGTCAAGGTCTGCGCGGTCGACGAGACCTGGTCCGGTCTGAAGCTGGTGATCCGCAAGGCGCTGCGGCGCCAGCGCGGGTGAGGAGCGTCGAGGCGGCGGGTGCGCCCCGGCGCCCGGCACCGCTCAACCCAGCGGCGAGACCTCGCCCGAATCGGCAGAACCGACGTAGACGCCGAACGCGTAGCTCTCGCGCTCGGCGATGTAGCGCCTGAGCAGCGAACGCTCGGCCTCGCCGGGCAGGCACTGCCACGGCAGGTCCTGGTAGGCGAACAGGCGCACGGCGCTGCCCGGCGCGGGTTCGCACTGGAGTTCGCCGCGGTAGAAGATCGACACCTCCCCGCCACCCGGACCGTCGAACACCGAGAACAGGAAATCGATGTGTGCCTCGAGCCCGAGCGCGCGCAGGACCGCCGGCAGCGCGTGCGGATCGTCCTTGGCGCGCCCCGCACCGACCGGCAGGGTCCAGCCGCCGTCGTGCCCGACCAGCGCGATGCGCCCGGCCCGCTCCAGGATGGCGCCGACCCGGATACGCCCGCCGGCGCCGGTCTGCAGCACCGCGCTCTGCTCGAGCGAGAAATCCAGGTAGTTCCCCTGGCAGAACCCGAGCGGGCGCAGGTCGTTGCGCGCGGCGTAGTCCAGCACCTCACCGATCAGCATCAGGTGATCGCCCGCCTCCAAGTGGCGGTAGTGGCGGCACTCGAACCAGGCAAGGCTCGCATCGAGCAGCGGCGCGCCGTGGCGGCCGACTCGCCAGCCCACCCGCTCGAACTTGTCCGGGGCCTTGGAGGCGAACAGGTCCGAGACCGGGCGTTGCTGCCCGCTCAGCACGTTCACCGCGAAAGCGGCGCTGCTGCGGAACACCTCCAGGCTTGCCGCGCGATGATCGATGCAGATCGAGACCAGCGGCGGCTCGAGCGACACCGAGCAGAAGGAGTTCGCCGTGAAGCCCCGCGGCGTGCCGTCGCTTGCCCGGGCCGCGAGCACCGTGACCCCGGTCGGGAAGCAGCCGAACGCGCGGCGCAGGTCGGCCGGGTCGTTGCGGCCGGGGCGCCGGTCGGTGGGCTCGTCCATCGCTTCAGTGCGACGCCAGGTCATGCCGAGCGCACGAGCCGGGCCCGGTGAACGATCCCGGCGCGGTGCAGGCGACCCGCGCAACGCTCGCGGACGGGTGCCTGCTCGGGGCGTCGTGCAGGTGTCGGTGCAGGCTCTTGGCCCGGTGGCTGTGCCTGGCGTCGTGCACGGGTCGGTGCAGGCTGCTGGACCGGTGGCTGTGCCCGGCGTCGTGCACGGGTCGGTGCAGGCTGTTGGACCGGTGGCTGTGCCTGGCGTCGTGCACGGGTCGGTGCAGGCTGTTGGACCGGTGGCTGTGCCTGGCGTCGTGCACGCGTTTGGCTCAACGCATCGTGAAGGGGTCGGCCATGGGCGCCTCGGAGGTGCTGATCCACACGGCCTTGGTACGCGTGTAGTCGTGGATCACATCGAGACCCGCCTCGCGCCCGTAACCGCTCTCCTTGAAGCCGCCGAACGGCGAGATGGGCGAAATGGCCCGGTAGGTGTTGACCCAGACGATGCCGGAGCGGATGCGCTTGCTCACGCGCAGCGCGCGGGCCACGTCGCGGGTGAACACCCCGGCGCCGAGGCCGAAACGGGTGTCGTTGGCGAGCGCCACGCCCTGCTCCTCGCCGTCGAAAGCGAGCGCGCTCAGCACCGGGCCGAAGAGTTCCTCGCGCACGGTGCGCACCGTCTGGTCGGGGCAGGCCAGCACCGTGGGCTCGTAGTAGAAGCCCGCTTCGCGGCCGGCGGGCCGGCGCCCGCCGTGCAGCAGCGTCGCGCCGCCCGCGACCGCGTCGCCGACCGCCTCGGTGATGTGCTCGAGCTGCGCGCGCGTGGCCAGCGG
>JBFJWO010000170.1:0-9784 GCA_041623575.1 Gammaproteobacteria bacterium | reverse complement strand
GCACCCTGGAAAGAACGAAAGCCAACGGCTGCCGCCGTCGACAGCCCGGCCACGCAAACCCATGCAACAGACACCTGCCGACAGCAGGCCGCGCCGGGCGCGGCTGACCGGGCGCCTGCCGCCGGGCGCCCTGTTCGGCAGCCTCGTGCTGCTGGTGCCGATCGCCGCCTTCGCCCTGCTCGCCTGGCAACTGTTCGGACGCGCCCCGCAGGCGACGGTCACCGATTACCTGATCGCCACCGTCGCGGTGCTGGCCATCGCCAGTTTCACCGGCCACTCGGGAATCCTCAGCTTCGGTCACGTGGCTTTCATGGGGCTCGCCGCGCACATCACCGGCGTGCTGACCATCCCGCTCGCGCAGAAGGCCGTGTTCCTGCCCGACCTGCCGGCCTGGCTGGCGGGCGTGGAGCTCGGCTTCGTGCCGGCGCTGGCGATCGCGGTGGTCCTGACGGGCCTGTTCGCGCTGGCTGTCGGGGTACCGATCAGCCGCCTCGGCGGCTCGGCGGCGGCGATCGCCACGCTCGGGCTGCTGATCATCGTGCACAGCCTGATCGTCGGCGCGCGCGATTTCACCCGCGGCAGCCAGGCGCTGATCGGCGTGCCGAAGCTGGTCGACATCCCGCTCGCGCTCGGCTTCGTCGCCGTGGCGGTGCTCGCGGCACGCGTGTTCCGTGACCTTGCCCCGGGGCTCGAACTGCGCGCGGCGCGCGACGACGAGCTGGCCGCCGCCTCCATCGGCATCGACGTCGCCTCGCGGCGGCTCATCGCCTGGACCCTGAGCGCGGTCATCGCCGCCGTGGCCGGCGTGCTGTCGGCGCACTTCCTCGGCGTGTTCTCGCCCAAGGAGTTCTATTTCAACCTGACGTTCGCCTTGCTGGTCATGCTGATCGTCGGCGGCATGACCACCGTCTCGGGCGCGGCCCTGGGGGCGGTGCTGGTGACGCTGCTGGTCGAGGCGCTGCGGCGCGTCGAGACCGTGCGTGCGCTCGGGCCGTTCGAGCTGCCCCAGTTGTTCGGCCTGACCGACGTCGGCCTCGGCCTGGTGGTGCTGGGCGTGCTGTTCTGGCGCCGCGAAGGCTTGCTCGGGCACCTGGAACTCGACGAGCACTGGGCGCGCTGGCGCCGGCGCCACGAGCCCGAACCGCAGGTGCGGCCCGCCACGCGGCGCGCGAACGCCACGCCGGTCGGACCCGGGCAATTGAGCGTCCACGGGGTCGGCAAACGTTTCGGCGGCCTGCGCGCGGTCGACGACGCGGGCTTCACCCTTGCCCGCGGCGAGATCCTCGGCCTGATCGGGCCCAACGGCTCGGGCAAGACGACCCTGCTCAACCTGCTGGCCGGGGCCCTGCCCCTGGACGCCGGGCGCGTCGAGGTCGACGCGCAGGACGTGAGCGCGTGGCGCGCGCACCGCATTGCCCGCCACGGCGTCGCCCGCACGTTCCAGAACATCCGCCTGTTCGCCAACCTCACGGTGCTGGACAACGTCAAGGTGGCGCTGAGCGCGAGCGGCACCCGCGCCTCGCATGCCGATCTCGAACGGGAAGCGGCTGAGCTGCTGGCGGAACTCGGCATCGGCGAATTCGCCGGTCGCGTCGCGGGCACGCTCGCCTACGGGCTGCAGCGGCGCCTGGAGATCGCCCGCGCGCTGGCCGTGCACCCGCGCTACCTGTTGCTGGACGAACCGGCGGCCGGAATGAACGAGGCGGAGTCCGACGCGCTGCTCGCGATCCTGGCCGGGTTGCGCGACTCCCGCGGCCTCGGCCTGCTGGTGGTCGATCACGACCTGCGGCTGATCCTGAGGTTGTGCGAGCGCGTGGTGGTGCTGAACAAGGGCCAGGTGATCGCCGACGGCGCGCCGGGCGAGATCCAGACCGACCCGCGCGTGATCGAAGCCTACCTGGGCACGCGGCGGGCAGGTATGCTGGGCGCCAGGCCGGCCGGCGACGACACCGACCGGGCGCCCGCGCAGCCCTAGCGTTCGCGGCGCGCGCCGCCGGTGGCGCCAGCCGTCGCGCCGGGTCCAGGCCAACAAGCACGACAGCCGATGGAGGAAAACACCATGACGAGCTTACGAATCGCGGGCGCCGCGGCGCTCGCCAGCGGCCTTTGGGTGGCTACGGCCGGCGCGGCCGAGACCCTCAAGGTGGGGTTCGCCGGCGGGCAGACCGGTTACCTCGCGCCCTACGACCAGCCGTCGTTGCGCGGCGTCCAGCTCGCGGTCGACGAGATCAACGCGCAGGGCGGCATCGGCGGGAAGATCCGCATCGAGCTGATCGCGCGCGACGTGCGCTCCGACACGGCGCAGGCCGCCGTGGTGGCACAGGAACTGGTCGACGAGGGCATCGCTTTCCTGATCGCGCCGTGCGACGCCGACCCGGCGATCGCCGCCGGCACGGTCGCCGCGGCCGCCGGCATCGCCTCGGTGACGTCCTGCGCGTCCACGCCCACCATCGCCGCCGCCGGCGGTCCCTTCATGTTCGTCAACTACACGCCCGACAACCTGCAGGGCGCGGTCCTCGCCAGCCACGCCCGCGAGCGCGGCCTCGCCAACGCCTACGTGCTGCTCTCGCGCGACTCGCCCTACACCGAGAAGCTCCCGGAGTACTTCGCCGAGGCCTTCGCCAGGCTCGGCGGCAAGGTCGCGGCGATCGGCGAATACACCATGGGCCAGCAGGACTTCTCCGCCGAGGTGACGCGCATCAAGGCGCTGTCGCCCGCGCCCGACGTGGTCATGACGTCGGCCTACGAGCCGGACTTCCCGGCTTTCATCAAGCAACTGCGCGCGGCCGGCATCGACACGCCGGTGCTCGGCAGCGACGGCATCGACTCCCCGACCACCCTGTCGCTCGGCGCGGTGAGCGAGGGGGTGGTGTTCACCAACGCGGGCTTCCCGACCCCGGGCAGCGCGCTCGAGAAGATGAACATGGCCTACCGCAAGAAATACGGCGAGGACAACGACACCACGTTCACCGCCACCGGCTACGACATCGTCAAGGTGCTGGAGGCCGCGGTGCTGGCCGCCGGCTCCATCGACAGCCGGGCCATTCGCGACGCCATGGACGGGCTGGAGAACGTGCAGGGCGCGACCGGGCTGATCACCTACAAAGGCCGCAACCGGGTGCCGATCCGCACCGTCGCGCTGAACCGCGTGCGCGGCGGCAAGCTCGAGCACGCCGGCGACGTGACCCCCGACCCCGCGCTGGTGCCCAAGCCATAGCGACGGGCGCGCCGGCGCCGCTGCTGCGCCTGGAGTCGCTGTCGGTCAGCTACGGGCCGGTACGGGCCGTGCGCGAGGCAAGTCTCGCGGTCGCGCCCGGTCGCATCGTGACCCTGCTCGGCGCCAATGGCGCCGGCAAGAGCTCGGTGCTGAACGCGGTCATGGGGCTGGCCCCGGCGAGCGGCGGCTCGGTGATCTTCGCGGGCGAGCGTCTCGACGGCCTCGCGCCCGAGCGCATCGTACGCCGCGGCCTCACGCTCACGCCCGAGGGGCGGCGCGTGTTCGCCGGCCTCAGCGTCGGCGAGAACCTCGCGATCGGCGCCGCCTCGCGGCGTGGCGGTGCCGAGGTGCGGCGCACGCGCGAGCAGATGCTCGAGCTCTTCCCGGTCCTGGCCGAGCGCCTCGAGCAACCCGCCGGGACGCTCTCGGGGGGCGAGCAGCAGATGCTCGCCATCGCCCGCTCGCTGATGTGCGCCCCGCGCATGCTGCTGCTCGACGAGCCGTCGCTGGGGCTCGCGCCGCAGGTGGTGGACGCCATCTTCGCGCTGATCGCGCGGCTGCGCGACGACGGCCTGACCATCCTGCTGGTCGAGCAGAACGTGGAGCTCGCGCTCGAAATCGCCGACGAGGGCTTCGTGCTGGCCGGCGGCCAGGTCGTGATGAGCGGCCCGGCCGCCGAGCTGCGCCGTTCGGGCGGCATCGCCGAGGCCTACCTGGGCGCCGCCTGATGGAGGTGCTCGCGCAGCAGCTGGTCAATGCGCTCGCGCTCGGCGGGACCTACGCGCTGCTCGCCCTGGGGCTGGCCATGGTCTTCAGCGTGCTCGGCCTGATCAATTTCGCTCACGGCGACCTGATGACCATCACCGGCTACACGCTGTTCTTCGCCATCGCCGCCGGCGTGCCGTTCGCCGTCGCGGTGCCGCTCGGGGTCGGCGCGGCCATGCTCGCCGCGGTGGCGATGGAGCGCGTCGCGTTCCGCCCGGTGCGCAATGCCAGCGCCGCCACCATGCTGCTGACCAGTTTCGCGCTCAGCACCATCCTGCACATCGCGTTTCAGAACCTGATCTCGGCGCGCCCGCGCCCGGTGCCGGTACCGGACTGGCTCGGCGGCTCGCTCGACCTCGGCGGGCTCGAGATCGGCACCATCCACGCGGTGTCGATCGCGAGCACCGCGCTGCTGCTGCTGGCGCTGAGCGTGTTCCTGCGCCGCTCGCTGCTCGGCATCTCGATGCGCGCGGCGGCGCTCGATTTCCCGGTCACGCGCCTGATGGGCATCAACGCCAACGCGGTCATCGCCACCGCGTTCGCGATCTCCGGGCTGCTCGCCGGCGTCGCCGGGGTGCTGTGGATCGCCCAGCGCGGCTCGGTCGATCCGGTGATGGGTTTCCTGCCCGTGCTCAAGGCGTTCATCGCGGTCGTGCTGGGCGGCCTCGGGAGCCTCTCGGGCGCGGTGGCCGGCGGCCTGGTGCTCGGCTTCATCGAGGTGGCGCTGCGGGCGTTCCTGCCCGGGGAACTGCTCGCCTTTCGCGAGGCGATCTCACTCAGCCTGGTGATCCTGCTGCTGCTGTGGCGCCCGCAGGGCCTGCTCGGCGCGCCGGCGGTGGCGCGGTGAGCCTGCTCGGCGCCGGCGACCCGCCGCCGTTCACGCTGCACAACGCCGGGGGCGAAGCACCGGTGCTGGTGGTCTGCGACCATGCCGCCAACGACGTGCCGGCGGCGCTCGGCGACCTCGGGCTGTCGCCGGGCGATCGCGCCGAGCACATCGCCTGGGACATCGGCGCCCGCGACATCGCCGTGCAGGTCGCGGAGCGACTCGACGCCGCCGCGGTGCTCGCCGGCTACTCGCGCCTGGTCATCGACTGCAACCGCTACCCGCACGACGCGGCGGCCGCGCTGGCGTGCAGCGACGGCATCGACGTGCCCGCCAACCGCGAGCTGGGCGCGGCCGACCTCGCCCTGCGCGTGGCGGCGATTCACGAGCCCTACCACGCCGCCATCGCGGGGCGGCTGCAGGCGATGCCCGCCGCGACCGCGTTGATCTCCGTGCACAGCATGACCGCGCATCCGCGCCTCGGCCAGCCACGCCCCTGGGAGATGTGCCTGTGCTGGGCGCGCGACGAAAGGCTCGCCCGGCCGTTGCTCGATCGCCTGCGCGCCGCGGGCATCGTCACCGGCGACAACGAGCCTTACCGCCTGGATATCGGCGAGGACTACACCGTGCCCGAGCACGCCATGCGCCGCGGCCTCGCCCACGTGCAGGTCGAGTTCCGCCAGGACCTGGTCGCCAGCGCGGCCGGCGCCCGCCGCTGGGCGGCACGTTTCGTCGACGCGCTCGGCCCGTTGCTCGACGACTCCGACGCCCTCGCGCCGCAGCGGTACTGGCCGGACCCGGTGCCGCCGGCATGAGAGATCTCGACGCCGAAGCGCAGCGAAACACCTTGACGCGCGACGCCCGCTACGAGGTGGCCCGCACGGGCCTGCTGCTGGTGGACATGCAGCGGTTGTACGCCGAGCCCGGCCACGACCCCAACGGCCCGCGCGGGGCGCAAGCGGGCTACTACTACCCGCGCCTGCGCGACACGGTCGTGCCCAACCAGCAACGCCTGCTCGGCGTCGCGCGCGAGGCCGGCCTGCAGGTCGTGCACACCCTCATCCGCAGCCTCACCGAGGACGGGCGCGATCGCTCGCTCGACCACAAGCTCTCGGGCATGCACGTGCGCCCGGGCGACCCGCTGGGCGAGGTGATCGCCGAACTCGCGCCGGGCCCCAACGAAGTGGTGCTGCCCAAGACCTCCTCCGGCGTCTTCAACTCGACCAGCATCGACTACGTGCTGCGCAACCTCGGCGTGCGCTACCTGATCGTCGCCGGGGTGCTGACCGATCAATGCGTGGACATGGCGGTGCGCGACGCGGCCGACCGCGGCTACCTGGTCACGCTCGTCGACGATGCCTGTGCGACGTACGACGAGACGCGCCACCGCGCAGCGCTGGACGCGCTGGCCGGGTACTGCCACGTGACCTCCACGCGCGCCGTGCTCGACAGGCTGCGCGCCGACACCGACGACCCGGTGGGCGGGGCGGTTCAGCCCACCCCGCGACGCACGCCCGGGCGCAGGCGGCGATAGTCGAGGTCGTGCAGCCGGCACGGGTTCGCACCGGGCGCCGCCGCCAGCAGGACCTCGGCCGCCAGCGGTGCGAAATCCGCGCGAAAGTGCACCGTGCTCTTCACCACCAGCACGCGCTGCGCGGCGGGCTGCACCCCGAGGTGGGTAAAGACCGCCTGGTCGAGGCACTGAAAGCGCTCGCTGCTGACCACGACGCGGACCTCGGCGTCCGTGTCCAGCACCCGCAGCAACGCCATCGGCCCGAGGTCGGCCTGCACGCCGGCGTACATCGCGCCGGTGCAGGCGAAGCGACCGTCGCTCAGGGCGTCGACCGCGAAGCGCGCACGCAGTGGCGGGGAGTCCGGGGTCCCGAGCTTGCCGCCCAGGGCCGTGTCGAGCACGCCGGACACGCCGGCGGCGTGCGCGAGCGCCGCCGCTTCGCGGTCGCAGGTGACCCCGGCCAGCGCCCCGCGCACGCCGCGCGCCACCAGTCGCTCGACCAGATGCATGGTGTCGGAGGTGGCGCCCGCGCCCGGGTTGTCCTGCACGTCGGCGATGACGACCGGCTTCCCGGGCGCGACGTCCAGCGCCCGCTCGATGGCGGCGTCGGCGCTCAGCAGGTCGTTGCGAAACGCACCTTCGGCGGCGCCCAGCGCGGCCTGGAAATCGTCGGCCGCCTGCTCCACCGCGCCGCGCTCCGGGCCGAAGGCGACCACCGCCGGCCCGCAGTCGTGGATGTCGGCCAGCGGAAAACCGGCCGCGTAGTCGACATTGGCGCAGGCCCGGTAGTGGTCGAGCCGGCGATACAGCGAGCGGTGCGGCTCGAAATCGGTACCCTGCGCGCTCAACGGGATCAGGAACTCGACCCGCCGCAACGCCTTGAAGAAGCGTTCGCCCCGCAGCAGGCGCCGCAGCAGCGCCGCCGAGCGCGCCCCGGTGGCGGCCATGTCGAGGTGCGGATAGGTACGGAAGATAGCCATGGCCGAGCTGTGCTCGAGCATGGCCTCGCTCAGGTTGGCGTGCAGGTCGAGGCTGATCACCACCGGCAGTTCGGCCCCGACCACCTGCCGGACCCGGCGCAGCAGCTCGCCTTCGGCGTCCTGGTGGTGTTCGGTGACCATCGCCCCGTGCAGGTCGAGGTAGACGCCGTCGCACGGCAGGGCCGCGGCCAGGCGCTCGCACAACTCCCCGGCGATGCGTTCGAAGGCCTCGCTGCGCACGTAGGACGAAGGCTCCGCCGAGCACCACAGCAGCGGCGCCAGGTCGAACTCGTCGGCCGCCTCGATGAACCCGCCGAGCGGCAGGTTGACGCCGGCCAGGGTCTCGAACAGGGCCTCGCCGCGGGTCAGCGGCGGCCAGCCGTCGCGTTTGAGGAAATCGTCGTAGTCCGCGCCGAACGGCGCAAAGGTGTTGGTCTCGTGCTGGAAACCGCCGACCGCGACACGCACCATCAGCGGTCCGTCCGCCCGCGGCGCCGCGCGCCGCGGGCGGTTCGAGAGGGACGGCTCCTCAACGCCGCACGATCTCGCCGGTATCGTGGCTGGCGGCGTCGATCGGGCTGTGCTTGCGGATGTAGGCCGTCAGCACGTCGGCGTCGACGAACCCGGTGTTGACGTAGTTCGGGTGCCGGTCGAGCTGCGGGTACTTGTCGCCGCCGGCGGCGATGAAGCTGTTGATCGCCATGCGGTAGGTCCCCGCCGGATCGATCGGCTTGCCGCCCACGGTGGCATTGCGCAGCTCGCCACCGACGATCTCCAGCTGCACGCCGGCGAACTGTGCGAACGACCCGCTGTCCGTCGGCTTGGCCGCGGCCGCGGCCAGGTAGTCGCGCAGCTCCGTGCCGGTGAGTTGCACCACCCCGACGGCATTGGCGAAGGGCTGCACCTTGAGCACGTCCTTGTAGGTGATGTCGCCCTCGGCGATGCTGTCGCGGATGCCGCCGGAGTTCATCACGGCGAGGTCGCCGTTGACCTTCTCCATCTGCGCCGCGGCGATCAGGTGGCCGAGGTTGGTCGGCTGGAACCGCACCACGCCGCGATCGCCCTCGAGCTTGCCGTTCGCCCGCCCGATGACGGTCTGCAGCTCTTCCTGCCCGCGCTCCTGGAACGGCGTGAGCATGGCCACGAGGCCCGGGTCGGAGGCGATCTCCTCGGTCACGAACACGCGCACCTCCTCGCCCTGGGCGTTCTTGACTTTCTTCTTGAGGTTGACCGGGATGAGCTGGTAGCGCTGCAGGGTCAGCTTGCCGTCGCGGAACACGAAATCCGCGCGCCCCACGTACTTGCCCCACTCGTGCGCCTGCACGATGAGCGTGCCGTTCTGCACGTCCGGCATGCAGGGCTCGCCCGGCTGGTAGTCGGCGTTCGCCTGGTTCTCCGCGACCATGCACACCGGGTCCTGGGAATGGCCGCCCACGATCACGTCGTAGCCCGGCACCGTGCGCGCCAGCGTGACGTCACCCGGTGCGTTGATGCCGTGGCGGGCATCGGCGTAGTGCCCCATGTGCGTCGCCGCCACCACCACGTGCGCCTGCTTGCGCAGCTCCGGTACCAGGGTGCGCGACTCCTCGACCGGCGTGGTGAATCGCACGCCGGTCATGAACTCTGGGTTGCCGACCTTCTTGGTGTCCTCGGTGGTCAGCCCGATCACGGCCACCTTGAGGCCGCCCACATCGAAGATGCGGTAGGGCTCGAACAGGCGCTTGCCGCTCGCCTCGTCGTAGATGTTCGCCGCCAGGAAGGGGAACCTCGCCCAGCCCTGCTGCTTGCGAATCACCTCCAGGGCGTTGTCGAACTCGTGGTTGCCGACGGCCATGGCGTCGTAGCCGATCTCGTTCATGCCGAGGAAATCCGGCTCGGCGTCCTGCAGGTCCGACTCCGGCACGCCGGTATTGATGTCGCCGCCGGAGAGCAGCAGCACGTGGCCGCCGGCAGCGGCCACCTCGGCGCGGATGCTGTCGACCAGGGTCTTGCGCGCCGCCATCCCGTACTCGCCGTTGCGGTTGGGCCAGAAACGGCCGTGGTGATCGTTGGTGTGCAGCAGGGTCAGCCGGTATTCCCGCCCCGCCTGCAACTCGGGGGGCGCCATGGTGGTGCAGGCGCCCAGCACCAGCAGCAGGCCGACGAGCAACCCGGCACGAAGCATGATCGATGTTTTCATTGCGGATTCCGTGTTTTGGGTGGGTACGCGGGCGCGGGCCCGGCACCGCCAGAGTTTAGTCGAGATTCGCGAGGGCTGAAAACGCCGGGGCCGTTCGGCGGTGCAGGCGCGGAGCACGCTGGCGTCACCGCCCACCCCGACGCAGCCACGCGGCTGCACTGCGCCGTCGCGGCGCCGCGCTGGTGCGCCCGGCCGTGGCGTCTGGTAACGTTGCCGGCGACCTCTTACCACATTGGGCGCGCACCGGGCGGGCGCTTCGAGGGCACGACCGGCCAGCGCGCCGGCGCGCTCGTCGCAACCTTGG
>JBFJWO010000169.1:0-9812 GCA_041623575.1 Gammaproteobacteria bacterium | reverse complement strand
GGGGCCGGGCGGGTGATCGCTGCCTTCGAGCCGCGCTCCAACACCATGCGTGCGGGCGTGCACGCCGGCGAGCTCGCGGCCGCCTTCGAAGCGGCGGACCGGGTGTACGTGTGGCGGCGCCCCGATCTCAAGTTTGACCTCGGGCGGGCGTTACAAAGCCTGGGGGAGCGCGCCGTGGTCAACGAATCTGTGGACGTTATCGCAAAACGCTTGATTCGGGAGCTCCACAATGGCGATCATGTCGTGTTGATGAGCAACGGTTCATTTGGTGGCTTGAATGATAAACTTGTCGCAGGAATTGACCGACGCTGACTACTCGCAGAAGGTCACCCAGCCCCACGGCAAGGCCGCCGACTTCGAAGTCCCCAACAAGATCGCCAAATACGAGGTCTGCGAGCTGCTCGGCAAAGGCACCTGCGGCGTCGTGCACCGTGGCTACGACCCGTTCGTACAACGCAACGTCGCGATCAAGATCTCTCACACCCGCGCCGAGCTCGACGGCGAGCAGGGTTCCGCGGCGCAGACCTTCTTCACCGAGGCGCACGCCGCCGGCAAGCTGCAGCACCCCCACATCGTGGGATTGTTCGACGCCGGCATCGAGGGTGAGTGCAATTACATCGTGATGGAGTACCTCGAGGGCGAGACCCTCGAGCAGTACACCCGCGGCATCAAGCGCCTGTCCGTGGACAAGGCCGTGGACATCGCCTACAAGTGCTGCAAGGCGCTCGACTACTCGCACTCCCAGGGCGTCGTGCACCGCGACATCAAGCCCACCAACGTCATGATCACCACCGACGGCGACGTCAAGATCATGGACTTCAGCATCGCGCTGATGAACGCCAACCAGGCGCCCGGCGAGCGCAGCGGCGCGGTAGGCACGCCCGGCTACATGTCGCCCGAGCAGGTGCTCGGCAAGGAGATCGGCCCGACCAGCGACCTCTACTCGCTGGCGGTGGTGCTGTTCGAGATGCTGACCGGCAAGCGGCTGTTCGCCTCGCGCACCATGCGCGAGCTGTTCGTGTCCATCATCCGCGAGCCCGCGCCGAAGCTGTCCAGCGTGCGCGAGGACCTGCCCGGGGAGTTGACGCAGATTCTCGAAAAGGCGCTGCGCAAGAAACCCGAGGAGCGATACCAGAGCGGGCAGGAGTTCGCCGTCGCGCTCGGGCGACTGTTCGATCGGCTGCGGCTCACCGAGAAGCACGTCTCGCGCAGCGAAAACCGCAACATGCTGCAGAACCTCAACTTCTTCAACGGTTTTGCGGACAACGAGATCGACGAGATCCTCGATGCCAGTCACCTGATCCAGTACAAGCAGGGCGAGACCATCATCAACGAGGGCGATGTCGACAGTTGCTTCTATATCATCGTGGTCGGCGCGGCCGGGGTGCACAAGGCGGGCGTGCTGCTCGACACGCTGCGTGAAGGCGACTGCTTCGGCGAGATCGGTTTCCTGATGCAGACCAAGCGCACCGCCAGCGTGATCGCGAGCAGCGACATGCTGGTGCTCAAGGTCAACGCACTGCTGATGGACCAGGTGCCGACCGAGACGCAGCTGCATTATTACAAGGCTTTCGTCGAGACCCTGGTCTATCGCCTGTCGGTGACCAGCGCCCGGTTGAGCGCGTTGCGCGCCAGCACCGAGCGCGAGCAGCGCGAGCGCGAATCGGCCTGACCAGCGCCCGGGCTTGCTTCGCCCGCCGTCGCGGCCCACTATTCGATCCGGCGCGCCCGCGCGCCCGTTCGTCGCAAGCTCGTTCGCCGGGGGATCATGTCACAGGGCACCGTCGCGCTCGCCATCACCGGGGCATCGGGGATCCAGTACGCGTTGCGCCTGCTCGAGTGCCTGACCGGCGCGCGCCGGCGCATCTACCTGATGATCTCCAAGCCCGCGCAGGTGGTGATCGGCATGGAGACCGAGTTGCGCCTGCCGGGGCGTGCCGCCGACATCGAGGCGTTCTTTGCCGAACGCTACCGGGCGGCGCCCGGCCAGCTGAGCGTCTTCGGGGAGTCGCAATGGACGGCGCCGGTGGCGAGCGGCTCGTCGGCGCCCGACGCGATGGTGGTCTGTCCCTGTACGACGGGCACGTTGTCGGCGATCGCGCAGGGCAGCAGCAACAACCTGATCGAACGTGCTGCCGACGTGTGCATCAAGGAGCGGCGCCCGCTGATCCTCATGCCGCGCGAGATGCCGTTCTCGACGATCCACCTGGAAAACATGCTGCGCCTGGCGCACGCGGGCGTGGTGATCATGCCGCCCAACCCCGGGTTCTACAACAAGCCGGCCAGTATCGATGAGCTGATCGACTTCGTGGTCGCCCGCGTGCTCGATCACCTCCAGGTGGAGCACTCGCTGGCCCCGCGCTGGGGCGCGGATCCCGCCTGAGCGATGCGCGTTCCGCTCTTCCCGCTGAACACGGTGCTGATGCCGGGCGGCTTGCTGGCGTTGCGCATTTTCGAGACGCGTTACCTGGACATGATCGCCGGGTGCCTGCGCGCCGAGAGCAGTTTCGGCGTCAGCCAGATCCGCGAGGGCCGCGAGGTGGGCGAGCCGGCGCTGGCCTTCGAGGTTGGCACGCTCGCGAGCGTGATCGACTGCACCCGCGATCCCGGCGGGCTGCTGCACGTCGAGGCGTTGGGCGGCGAGAAGTTCCGCACGCTCTCGGTCGAGGTCATGCGCGATCGCCTGCAGGTGGCCGAAGTCGAGGTGCTGGAGCCCGAGCCGAAGCTCGACCTGCCGGTCGAGTATCACTACATCGCGGCCATGTTGGGCGAGCTGTTGCCGAAGGTGAGCAGCGCCTACGCCGAGCGCGAAATGGCCACCGACGACGCCGCCTGGGTCGGCGGACGTATTACCGAGTTGCTGCCCCTGCCGGGGCCGGTCAAGCAGCAACTGCTGGAGATGCACGACCCGCTGGCGCGGCTGGCCGAGCTGCACGGCCACCTGCAACGCCTGCGCATGAGCTGAGCCGACCCGTCCCGTTCAGCCGAGCGGCTTGACGAACACCTTGGAGCGGCGCTGGTAGTTGTAGAGCTCGCGGCGGCTCACCGGGATGTCCTCCAGGCGCCCGGGCTCGAAGCCGTGCTCGACGAACCAGTGCGCGGTGTGGGTGGTCAGCGCGAACAGGCGCTCGAGCCCGGCGCTGCGCGCACGTTGCTCCAGGTAGCGCAGCAGGCGAGCGCCGCGCCCGTCGTTGAGGTATTCGCGGTGCACCGCGACGCAGGCGAGCTCGGCTACCCGCTCGTGCGGGTAGGCGTACAGCGCTGCGCAGGCGAGCACGGCGCCGTCTTTCTCGATGACGCAGAAGTTCTCGATCTCGAGCTCGAGCTGCTCGCGCGAGCGGCGCACCAGGATGCCGGCTTTCTCCAGCGGCTCGATCAGTTCGAGCACGCCGCTGACGTCGTCGATGTGCGCGCCGCGCAACGCCTCCTGCGGCTCGGCGCTGATCATGGTGCCGGCGCCGTCGCGGGTGAACAGTTCCTGCAGCAGCGCGCCCGGGTTGCGGCGGCTGACCAGGTGCGTGCGGGCCACGCCGTGACGGCAGGCGTGCACGGCCTGGCCGAGCAGGGCACGGGTCTCGCGCTGGAGCTTGCGTCGCGAGGCGAGCAGCGCGTCGACCTCGGGCGGAGTCAGGGTCGACAGCGCGCCGCGCCGCGCCCCGGCCAGCCCGCGGCCCTCGAGCAGGTAGATGAGCTTGTCGGCGCGCAGGGCGATCGCCGCCTCGGCGGCAACGGCCTCGGCCAGCAGGTTGAAGACCTCGCCGGTCGGCGAGTAGCCGAGCGGGGAGAGCAGCACCAGCTGGCCGAGCTCGAGCTGCCCGTGGATGCTGGGCGCGTCGATGCGCCGCACGCTCCCGGTGTGCTGGAAATCGACGCCGCCGCGCACGCCCCAGGGCTGGGCGGAGACGAAGTTCCCCGAAGCGATGCGCAGGCGCGAGCCCGACATCGGCGTATTCGGCAGGCCGTAGGAGAGCGAAGCCTCGAGGTCGACGCGCACGCTGCCCACCGCCTCTTTGACGAAGGCCAGCGTGCGCGTGTCGGTCACGCGCAAGTCGCCCTCGAATTGCGGCTCGATGCCGTGCGCGCGCAACCGCGCATCGATCTGCGGGCGCACGCCGTGCACCAGCACCAGCTTGATCCCGAGGCTGCGCAGCAACGCGAGATCGTGGACCAGGCTCGCGAAGTTGGCTTCGAGCAGGGCTTCGCCGCCGAAGCAGATGACGAAAGTCCGGCCGCGGTGCAGGTTGATGTAGGGCGAGGCATTGCGAAACCATGCAATGTGCGCCGACTGGTCGTTCACGCGGGGAATGTCCTTGGCGTAGCTGGCGGCCGCGGTGCGAGGGCCGGCGCGGGAGATCGCCGTCCCGGCCCGGCCCGGCGCGGACCCGCCCGGTAGGCGGCATCATTACCACATTCGCGCCGCGGCGTAAAAAGGCCCGGCGCGCGCGGTTTCAGCAGGCGGTCTCCCGGGTGCCGGCGGGTACCTCCGTCGGGGTCGGGACACCGGCCCCGGCATCGCCCGCGTTCAGCGTGAAATAGAAGATCGCGCCCTCGCCCGGCGTGCTCTCGGCCCACACCCGCCCGTTGTGCCGGCGCACGATGCGCGCCACCGTCGAGAGCCCGATGCCGGAGCCGTCGAACTCGCTGTCGCTGTGCAGGCGCTTGAAAGAGCCGAAGACCTCGTTGGCCCGGTCGGCCTCGAAACCGACGCCGTTGTCGCTCACGTAGTAGACCGTTTCGCCATCGCGCCGCAGGGTCCCGAATTCGATCTGCGCGTGCGCTTCCTGGGCGCTGTACTTCCAGGCGTTGCCGATGAGGTTGGCCAGCGCCGCGCGCAGCAGTTCCGGGTCGCCGACGGCCGCCACCCCGTCCTGCACGAGGAGGCTCGCCCCGCGCTGCGGCGCCTGGTCGCGAAACACCTCGAAGACCTCGTGGACCAGCGTGCTGATGTCGACCTGCTGCAGGTTCATCTTCTGGCGGGTGAGGCGCGAGAGTTGCAGCAGCGCGTCGATCAGTGCGCCCATCCGCTGGCTGGCGGCGCGGATGCGCGACAGGTGCTCGCGGGCCAGGTCGTTGAGGCTCTCGGCGCAGTCCTCGGCCAGCGCCTTGCTGAAGCCGTCGATGGCGCGCAGCGGCGCGCGCAGATCGTGGGAGACGGAATAGCTGAACGCCTCGAGCTCGCGGTTGAGCAGCTCCAGCGACGCGGTGCGCATCGCGACCAGGTCCTGCAGGCGATCGCGGTACTGGGCGAGCTCGAGCTCGGCGTGCTTGCGCTCGGTGATGTCGGTGGCGATGCCCTCGACTGCCAGCACGTTGCCCGAGTCGTCGAACACCGGGCGTTGCGAGATCTCCAGGACGACCTCGCGCCCGTCCTGGTGCCGGCAGCGGGCCTCGAAACGGGCCTGCGCGCTGCCGCGCAACGCGGCCTGGTTGGCGTTCACGGCGCGCTGGTTGTCCGGGTGGTGGCTGAACAGCCGCGTGAAACCGATCAGCAGCTCGGTTTGCGGGAAGCCGAGGATCTGCACCGCACCCGGGCTCACGTAGCTCAGCGTGCCGTCGCTGTCCTGCGCGAAGATGAAGCTCGTGCTCAGGCCCTCCACCAGGCGCCGATAGCGCTCGCGCGAGCTCTGCAGCTCCTTTTCCGCGCGCCGGCGTTCGCCGACCTCGAGCAGCAGCTCGGAATTGGCCTGCTCCAGCGATCGGGTGCGCCGCGTGACGGTCTGCTCCAGCAGCGTCTTGGACTGGCGCAATCGCCAGTGCGTCCAGAACATCCCGGTTGCCAGCGCGATGCTGAGCAGGCCCAGTGCGAGGGTCAACGGATCGAGCGCGCTCGTCGAGTAGCCCGACAGCCGCAGGGCGGTGCCGTGGCCGGGTGGGTCCAGCGCCACCTGGTGGCGCAGCGAGGGGTCCAGCGCCCCGGTCCGGTCGCGCGCTACGGCCAGCGTGTGACCGTTCGCGTTGACCACGGTCGCGGCGTAGTGCTCGCGCAGGCGCTGCACGAGGACTGTTTCCAGCAACGGCTGGAACCGGTAGTGGGCCCGCAGCCAGCCGAGGAACTCGGGCCCGCGGTACAGCGGTACCCAGAGGTCGAAATGCCGGCTGCCATCGAGCGCGGAGAACGCATCGCTGTAGGCCGGGCGGCGGGTGTCGAATGCCAGGCGTGCCGCCGCCACGGTCGCGCGCTCGCGGCCCGGGAAGGCCGGGTCCGCGCCGAGCAGCGGCCCGGACTCCCCGGGGCGTTCGGGCTGCACCCAGTCGATCGCCGCAAGCTCTTCCTGGCCGGCCAGGTAGTTGAGCGTGCGCCGCGCCAGCGATTGCGGCGTCAGGTCGTCGTTGATCCGCGCGCGGGCGAGCAGGCGCAGGTAGTCGAGGTTGGCCTGCAGCAGGGAGCGCAGCGAGAACTGCAGCTGTTGTGAGTCGCGGATCAGCGCCTGGCGGTCGATCTCGTGCTGGCGGATCTGCGCGATCCAGATCAGGGCCGAGAAGCCCGCCAGCAACAGCCCCGCGAACAGCGCCGGCGACAGCCAGGCCGGGGCGTCGCGGTAGCCGAGCAACACGAACACGGCGAGCGCGGCGAGCAGCGCCAGCCCGCCGCCTGCCCAACGCAGGCGCCCGGCGATGGCGTCGGCCCGGCCCCAGCCCTCGCGCGGCAGTGCCGCGAGCTGCCAGCTGCCGACGGGCAGCGCGATGTCCTCGTAGACCGCCTCCGAGTAGAACACCCCTTCGTGGCCGAAGAAGATATCGCCGTCGCGCCCGCGCGCGTCGCTGCCTCTCAGCGCCAGTTCGATGTCCGGGTACTGGTCGAAGATCCCGGCGTCGGCCAGCAGCGCCTCGAGGTCGATGGATGCCGACAGCCACACGGTCTCGGCGCCGGCGGCCACCGGCAGGTGCGCGACCAGGCCGCTGCCGCCGCGGCTCAGCGGGCGCGGCCCGGTGACCAGCGGGGCGCGGGCATCCAGCGCCCGGCGGGCCGACTCGCGCAGCGGTTTCGGCGGCAGGATGGAAGCGCCGGGCGGCGCCTCCAGCGCACTCGGCGGGTAGGCGAGCACGATCGCCTCGTCGTAGCTGATGCGCAGCTCGCGCAGCCCCGAGACCGTGGCGTGCAGGTCGCGCGCCAGGGGCATGAACTCCCCGGCCGGCACCGGCCAGCCGCGGTTCACCAGCGCGGCTGTTTCCCGTAGCGCCTGCAATCGGGTATCGAGGGCGCGGCGCACGCCGCGGGCTACGCCTTCGACCTGCTCGCGGACCCGCTCGTGGCGCTGCTCGAGCAACTCGCCGTGCAAGGCGTTGGCCGCCAGCAAGGCGCCGGCGCCGAGGGCGAGCAACGTCAGCAACGCGGCGAGCGCGGCTAGCAGGCGGTTTGTCATCGGCGAGCGGACCTGGCGACGGCGGCCCGGCGGGTCCTGCAATTATTGTGCGCAGAACCGCTTTATCAGGGCGGCGAGCAGTTCCACCGTCGGCTCGATGCGCTCGGCGGCGAGGTACTCGTCCGGCTGGTGGGCCTGTGCGATGTCGCCGGGGCCGAGGATCACGACCTCGCAACCGAGGCGTTGCAGGTAGGGACCCTCGGTGCCGAAGGCCGCGGTCCCCGGCGCATGGTGCGTCAATTCCCCGGCGAACTGGACGATCGCCGACGCCGGCGGCGTCGCGAGCGCCGGTAATCCGTCGAACAGGGACTCGCACTGCAGACGCAACGGCGAACCGGCAAGAGCCTCGGCGGCGCAGGCGCGCACCTCGGCCCGCAAGGCGCCGGTGTCCATGCCGGGCAGCGGGCGCAGGTCGATGAGCAGCTCGCACTCGCCGCAGATCCGGTTCGGGTTGTCGCCGCCGGCGATCTTGCCGAGGTTGAGGGTCGGGTAGGGCACGGCGAAGTCCGGATCGCGATGGCGCCGGGCGAGATCGTCGCGCAGGGCGATGAGGGCCTGCAGCACCCGCGCCATGCCGTCCAGGGCGTTGGCGCCGAGCGCCGGGTCGCTGGCATGGCCGGAACGGCCGAGCACGCGGATGCGCTCCATCATCGTGCCCTTGTGCGAGCGCACCGGGCGCAGGCCGGTCGGCTCGCCGATCACCGCGTAACGTCCCAGCGGCTGGCCGGCCGCCACCAGCGCCCTGGCCCCGGCCATCGAGCTTTCCTCGTCGGCCGTGGCCAGGATCACCAGCGGGCGGGTCAGGCGTGTCAGGTCGAAGCCGCGCGCGGCCTCGATCGCCAGCGCCAGGAACAGCTTCATGTCGCTGCTGCCGAGCCCGTAGAGGCGCCCGTCGGTCTCGGTCAGGCGAAACGGGTCGCTGTGCCAGCCGGCCTCGTCGAACGGCACGGTGTCGGTGTGACCCGACAGCACGAGGCCGTCCTCGCCGGGGCCGGCGCGGGCGATGAGGTTGTGCTTGCCGGGCATGCCCGGCACCGGCGGGCACTGCACGGCAAACCCGGCCGACTCCAGCCAGCCCGCGAGTTCCTCGATCAACGCCGCGTTCGGCATGTCGAGCGCGGGCACCGCCGAGCTGACGCTCGGCTGTGCGATCAGGCGCTGCATCATCTGCCGCAGCGGGGGGGCGCCGCTCACGCGCGTGTCGCTCCGGCCCGCCCGCCGCTCAAACGCCTGCGCTGGCGAGCGGGCACGACCACCGCTCCTGCCTCGCGGGGCGCGCCTTCAGGCGTCGGTGACCGCGCCCAGCGATGCCGAACTCACCAGCCGGGCGTACTTGTGCAGAACGCCGCTGGTGTAGGGGGGCTTCGGCGCTTTCCAGGCCTTGCGCCGTTTCTCCAGCTCGCGTTTGCCGACGGCGAGATTGATCTCGCGCTTGTCCGCGTCGATGGTGATGGGGTCGCCGTTCTTGACCAGCGCGATGGGTCCGCCGACCGCCGCTTCGGGCGTGATGTGCCCGACCACGAAGCCGTGACTGCCGCCGGAAAACCGCCCGTCGGTGATCAGCGCGACGTCGCTGCCCAGCCCCTTGCCCATGATCGCGCCGGTCGGCGAGAGCATCTCGCGCATCCCCGGTGCGCCGCGCGGCCCTTCGTAGCGGATCACGATGACGTCGCCTTTCTTGACCGTGCCGTCGAGGATCGCCGCGAGGGCTTTCTCCTCGGAGGCGAACACCCGCGCCTTGCCCGTGAAACTCAACCCCTCCTTGCCGGAGATCTTGGCCACCGCGCCCTCGGGCGCGAGGTTGCCGTAGAGGATCACGAGGTGGCTGTCTTTCTTGATCGGGTCGTCCAGCGAATGCACGATGTCCTGGCCGCGCTTGTAGGGTTTCACGCCGGCCAGGTTCTCGGCCAGCGTCTTGCCGCTCACGGTGAGGCAGTCCCCGTGCAGCAGTCCGGCCTCGAGCAGCGTGCGCATCAGCGGCTGGATGCCGCCCGCCTCGATCAGCTCCGACATCATGTATTTGCCGCTCGGGCGCAGGTCGGCGAGAACCGGGACCTTGCGCCCGACGCTGGTGAAATCGTCCAGCGAGAGGCGCACCCTGGCGCTGTGCGCGATGGCGAGCAGGTGCAGCACGGCGTTGGTCGAACCGCCCAGCGCGATCACCACGGTGATCGCGTTCATGAACGCCTTGCGCGTCATGATGTCGCGGGGCTTGAGGTCGCGCGCCACCAGTTCCATGATCGCGCGGCCCGCCGCACGGCAGTCCTTGAGCTTGGCGTCGGACACGGCGGCCTGTGCGGAACTGTCCGGCAGGCTCATGCCCATCGCCTCGATCGCCGAGGCCATGGTGTTGGCCGTGTACATGCCCCCGCACGAGCCCGGTCCGGGGATGGCCCGCGACTCGATCTCGGTCACCTCGCGCGCGCTGATGCTGCGCCTGGCGTGCGC
>JBFJWO010000168.1:0-9827 GCA_041623575.1 Gammaproteobacteria bacterium | reverse complement strand
GTCGAGCGTCTTGGCGATGCCGCTGTAGCTGAGCCCAGGCGTGGCGGCGCCCCAAGGCGCCGTTACTTCCCGAGTGACTTGCGAACAGGGATACCGGATATTAGTATTTGTTGGTACCACTGCCAACGACCGAACACCATGGCCAAGAACACGAGCATCACGTTGGGCGAGCACTTTCAGCGTTTCGTCGAGGCGCAGGTGGGCCAGGGCAGGTTTGGCTCGACCAGTGAAGTGGTACGGGTCCGGTTTGCGGCTGCTCGAGGAGCGCGAGACCCGCCCGGAGGCGCCGCGTGCCGCGATCCGAAAGGGTCTCGACAGCGGACCGGCTGAACCTTTCGATAGCGAGGGTTTCGTTCGCCACAAGGAAAGCGAAACCTCGCGTGGCTGAGTATCGGTTTCGACCTAAGGCGCAAGAGGATGTCGAGACGATCTGGGAGTACACCCGCCACACTTGTTGGGAACGACAATGAAATCACCTGGTTGGCGGACCTCCCTCGATACGGAAACGGACTTCGGTAATTCCCTTGTCGGCCAGTAGTACGGTCGTCGTGGTGCCTTGGAGCACCGTCATCCGCGGGTCACGCCGGACACGCCCAGTCCCCCGGATCGCGCAGCTTCAGCAGACCTGTACCTCAACAATATGCACGAGCATCTCCGGCGCAGGTCCTACCTCTTACTCATCAGCGAGCGCACATCACGCGGTTTCGACAACCACCGAGCATCTCGCACCGCTGGCGTCCCGTTGGCAACCCTCAGCCAGGCCGGTTGTCCTTCTTGTCCGCCCGGCCTCGTGACGGTTCGTATCACTCTGCCGCGGGTCCCCGGCGCGTTCCAGCCCGCCTCACTGCGGCTCGATCTGCAGCACCGCCCAGGGCGCGACGAGGGGCACCGCGACCTGCAGCCGCCCCGCGGCGACGGTGGCGGCGAGCGCGCTCGGCGCGGGCGCCTCCGGGCGCTGCCAGGTGACGCGCCAGCCCGTCGCCGCCGGCAACGCGTCGAGCGCGATCCCGAGCGCGAGGTCGGTCACCGGGGTGAGGGTGTCGGTGTCCATGGCGTGATCGAAGTTCACCAGGTGCAGCACCGTGCGCTCTGCGGCCCGATAGAGGAACGCGCTCACGGCGCGCGGGTTGCTCAGATAGGCAACCTCCGGCTCGATGCCTCTCGATGCCAGCACGTCGGTCAACTGCGCGCGCACTGCGGCCGCGCCCGGCGCATCGACGGTGGCCTGGTAGGTCGGCCCGAGCACCTGCGGGATGTGCACGATGACGCCGGTGCCGAGACCCGTTTCGCCGCCGTTGAGGTAGCCGAGCAACTCGTCGGCGCGCGGTCCGGTGGCAGCGGCGAGCCCGGCCGCGACTTCGCCGGGTTCCGCCATCACCACGAGCAGCCCGCCGTTGCTCGCGTAGTCCAGCAGCATGCCGGCGTGGTTCTCGCTCAGCATGAGGCCGGTACCCCCGACGCCGCACAGCCCGCACATGGCCAGGCGCGGAACGATCAGCACCGCGTGAGCGGCCAATCGACCGGCATCGAGCGTGTACCGCGGCGGCGGGTAGTTACGGCGTACGTCCTCGGCGCCGAACACGACGTCGTACTGATACCCGGCGTCAGCGAGGATCTGGCTCGCGCCCTCGAGATTCCGCTTGGGCTCGACATCCCACTGCTCCCACAACTGCACCAGGGCGAGGCGCGGCGCGACCGCCGGCAGATCGAACAATGCCGGGTTGCGGGCGATGAACCGGTAGTACGGCAGGATCCGCGCCGGGTCGTAGTCGTGGCCGTCGGTCAGCACGCGCGCCCCGCCCGCGGCATGCGACTCGGCGATGTTGATCTGCATCCAGCTCTCGATCCGTCCTCGGCCGCGTGCGATCAGATCCAGCCGGGTCGGTATCGCGTCCTGGACCACGCCTTTCAGGCCCAGCCCGGCCGCGAACTTGACCGCGGAAAACGCCCTCGCCTCCGGGTAGTAATAGTAGTCGTCGAGCGGTCTCGGCGACTGGCCGAAGAACGTCTCGAGCTCGAGATAGTCGGTGAGGTGCAGATAGGGTGCCGCGGATTCGGTGATGGCGTTGACGTTGATCGAGAACGGCAGCTCGCGTCCGGACTGTGCACGGGCACGCCCCTGCGCCGCGGTGACGATGCGGGTGATCACTTCCACTGCCGCTGAGCGCCGGTACTTGTCGTATTCCTCGACCAGCGGAATCCCGAGCCCGTATCGCGCGTTCCAATCCGCGTGGCTGAGCGCGGTCGTGCCAGGGGGCAGGTTGTCGCGCCACACGCGCGAATAGTCGAAGCTCGCGAAGTCGGCGAACCCGAGGCCGGTCGCCAGCGCTTCCAGCTCGGCCGGGGAGTTGCGGGTCGCAAGCCAGGTCTTGAACCCCGCGAGCGTTTCCGTATTGAAATCGATGATCTCTGCCTGGTAAGCGCCCTCGTCGAGGAGCAGCGCGTCCACGCCCGCGTCCACGTACCCGAGCGTGTAGGCGCTCAAATGGTCCTCCCACGCCCGGTTCAGGATGCTGTAGAGGTAGCGCGGATCCGGCGTGATGGCCACCGGCTCGTCATCGATCACGATCTCGCCGAAGGGGCCGCGCGTGGCCGCTGCCATGAGGGAGTCCGGGCGCGAGCTGGGCTCGTTCCACGCCATGAACCTGGACATGGTGCCGATGACGACCCGGCCGGCGCGGTGGCCGATGTCGACGATCGCGGCCATCTTCTCCCGCCAGTCGGCGAGGAAACGCGTGTCGGTCCAGCCGATGACGCCGATCTCGGCCTCGGCGGCCCGCGTTGCGAGATCGCGGTTGCAGTCGTCGATCACGGGCTCGGTGGTGCAGGGCGCGAGCCACAGCGCGCCCCAGGTCCGGCTGTCGGTGACCCAGGCGGTATCGTAGGTCCAGGCGCCGCCACCGCCATCGTCCTGTCCGCCATTGCCGTTCGGCTCCGTCGTGCCGCCGCCGGAGCACGCGGCCAGCCAGGCTGCGCACACAGTGATCGCCAGCACCTGCAGCCTGCGCCGCGGCACGCGTGCCTTCTCGTTCATTCCGAATCTCGTTCCCATCGGGATCGCCTCACTCGGTCGATCGATCTGCGCCGGCGCAAGGCCGACGGCGTCGCAAACGTGCAGAAACTGGCGCGCTGCGCACTGATCGCGAGCACGGCAGATTGAGCGCGAAGCGCGCCGGCACCAGCGGCGTGCCCTCGAAGTTCCACGCGTCGCAGCAGGGGTTGCGCGCCTCGTAGACAAGTACGCCCAGTCGACGCCGGAGGCTTCCAGCAGGTCGAGCACGTCGGCGGTTCAGCGCGCGCGAGTCCATCGGCGCCAGGACTCGCCCGCGATCACGCGCACGCCGCGGGCGTCGCGAAACGTCACTGCCGGCAGCATGCGCGCCTCGAGCACGGGCCGCAAGGCCGGTCAGACGTGCGGGCCGGATCGAGCAGCAGTTGGCGGAGTGCCAAGTAGAACATGGGCACCTGAACACGGGTGAGGACTCGACCGGGCGCTGGAACTCGTAAAGCGCGACGCCGGCCACAACGCTCCCGGCTGGTGGAAGTAGACTTGCTACTTCGAGCGCGAATGCCTGTGGCGCTCGCCTCGATCGATGGCAGAGACAATCGGCCCGGTGTCGCAGACGATCAACGCCGTGTGAGTGCCTCCTCTACGCGCTCGGATAGATCCTGATCGACCCGCTTCGCGGCGCTGGCAGCCAGGCTGGTCAGGTTTCCGACACGCGCCACTTGTTGATCTCGGCCACCGCCTTGACGAACTTCTGGTGCGAGTTGCGCGCCGCCAGGTACAGGAAGTGGCAGGCGATCAAGGTCAGCAGCAGCAACGCCGTCTCGCGCAGCGTCCAGGGCGCGGCGCCGACCAGGTTCCACTTCAGGTAGCCGCCGGTGCACAGGACGAGGGCGAGCATGGTGTTGCCGTAGAACTGGTAGGGGCGTTTGTTGCTCGCTTTCGCCTCGAGGTAGGCATCGAGCACTTCCTTCTTGCACAGCACCGCGTAGTCGGGCTCGCTCGGCCCGCCGGATGAGCGCGCGAGCGCGGTGCCGGCGGAGAACGGCACCCACTGCATCGACATCGCGAAGGTCCGGTCGACGGTCGAGGCGCGGACCACGCTCAGCAGCATGCCGAGCATCAGCGCAGCGATGACCAGCGACGCGAACGCGGGCGCGCTGCTCTGCTGGCGCGAGACGATGTCGCCGAGCTCCGGCACCCAGAACGTGCTGCCCCACAGCGCCAGCGAGCCGGGCGCGAAATAGGCGATCAGCAGGCCGAAATCCATGCCGAAATCTTTCATCGCTTCGCTCCCCGGACGCGACGCCCTGCGCCGCGACTTGCCTCCGCGCGACAAAGCCCTGGCGAGACGCCGCGCCTTCGCCTGCACGCGTGACCCGCCCGCCGTCGCCGACCGTTGCCAGGCCGCGGCGCGCGAGCGCGGCGGCAAGGAAGCACGCCGTGGCGAGACCGCGTACCCGCAACGCGCTCAAGTATCCCCGGGCCGAGAAACGGTGGTCAACCGGAAGGCGTCCGCGCGGCCCCGCACGACGCGTGTCTCGCCGGGCGCCGCGGTGCTGGTCTTCGATGTCGGCGACAAGCGCCGCCGCGTGGCGTATCGTTCGCGCTGCTCGATCGCCAGCCTCGATCCCGGAGCCCTAACCCGATGGCCATCGCCGACGCAGTGCACGACGAGAGCGCCTATCGCCGCGGCGTGGTGCTGGTGCTCTCTGCGGGCGTGTTCTGGAGCATCGCCGGGCTGCTGGTGCGCCTGATGGACGCGGCCAGCGAGTGGCAGATCCTGACCTACCGCTCGATCGCGCTCTGCCTGACGCTCTCCCTGTACCTGGCGCTGCGCCCCGGCGTCAGCCTGCTCGCGGCGTTCCGCGCCGCCGGGACCACTGCCGCGCTCGCCGGGTTGTTCCTGGCCTGCGGCTTCGCCAGCTGGATCTTCGCGATGACGCACACCACCATCGCCAACGCGCTGTTCCTGCTCTCGGCCTCCACCTTCATGGCCGCGCTGCTGGCGCGGCTGGTGCTCGGCGAGCAGGTCAAGCGCGCGACCCTGGCGTTCATGTCGCTCGCCACGGCGGGCGTCGCGGTGATGGTCGCCGAGGGCGTCGCCATCGGCACCCTGACCGGCAACCTGTTCGGCCTGGGGGCGGCACTCGCGTTCGCCGCCTTCACGGTGACGCTGCGCCGCGGCCGTGCCGCCGACATGACACCCGCGGTGTGCTGGGCGGGCATCTGGGGCACGGCCTTCGGCGCGGGCATGGTGTGGCTGAGCGGTCAGGGCTTCGCGGTCAGCGCCAACGACCTCGCGCTGTGCGCGCTGATGGGGGTGGTGCAGGTCGGCCTCGGCCTGATCCTCTTTACGGCCGGCTCACGCCACCTGCCGGCCGCGGAGCTGACCCTGCTGTCGCTGACCGAGGTGGTGCTCGGCCCGGTCTGGGTGTGGCTCGGGGTCGGCGAGGTGCCGAGCGCACTCACCCTTGCCGGCGGCGCCGTGGTGCTCGGCGCGGTGGCCGGGCAGGCGATCTTCAGCGTCAGGCGTCGTCCGCCCATCGGGGTGCTGTGAGGGCGCCGCAGCGCCGCTCGGCACGATCACCTGCGATCCCCCACCCCGCGCGTCCCCGCGGCGCGGGCCGTGCTCGCGCTGCGGGTCGATGTCACGCCGGGAGCGGGGGCATCGGCGCCTGGCGTCGGATTTCTTTACGTTTTCCTCCCGGACATGTCTGTCGCAACCGGATGTCGCCGCGGCTTGGGCAACGAATTCAGCCACCTGCGCAGGCTGGCGCGGCGCTTGCTTTTGTTGCATGCTGCGACCTCCCGCATCACCACGTTCACTTGGTGGTGAGTTCGATGCGCATCGCCGGAATCCTGCTCAGTCTGCTGCTGGCCGTACCCGGGACCAGCTTCGCCGTCGTCGTGCTCGACAACACGAGCCTCGGCTTCTACAACAACTCGCTCGGTACCATGCTGAACGGGACCAACCCGGTGGTCGACGACAACGGGGTCAACACGTTCCTGTTCCCGAACAACGACAGCAATCCCAACGACCCGTCGATCGCCTCGGTGGGCACTGCGCCGGATCTCTCGGCGGCGGCCGGCATCCTCGGGGACTGGCTCGGCGATCCGGGCAACCTGAACGCCAACTGGATGGGACCGCAAGCGATCCCGCTCGGCTGGGACGTCGACAGCGAGACCGCGATCGTCTATGCGTTCGACGCGCAGCACGGGATGCGCGACATCGATTTCGACTTCGGCGTCGACAACGGCATCTTCGTGTGGCTGGACGGCGCCTACATGGGCGGGCAGATGGCCCCCGGCGGCCCGGCGCTGGGCGAGTTCTCGTTCAATGTCGCTGCGCTGTCCGGCGGCACCCACTACCTGCAGGTGCTGCGCGAGGACCACGGCGGCGCAACCGGCTACTCGATCCTGGTCGACGGCGACTTCGACGCGGTCGCGGTACCGACACCCGGCACCGGCGCGCTGATCGCGCTCGGCCTCATGGCGCTGCTGGGTGCTCGTCTGCGCCGGCCCTGAGCCGCGCGCGGCGTAAGACGCCACACTATCTTCCCGGCCCGCCGCGCGGTAACGCGCGGCGGGCCTGCTTGCGGGCCGGACTAGCGATCGGTCGCCTTCAGCAGGCCGCGGGAGGAGCCGCGGACCGCCACGATGCCCTCGACCACCAAGTGACCGCGCAGGCCGTTGGACGGCACCAGCACCGCGTCGATGGCGCCGCCGAGCGCGGTACGCCCGCGGTAGGTCAGATCGGCGACGACAGGACGGCCGTCGAACCTGCCGGCGAACTCGAACGCCGAGGTGAAGACGTCCTCGTAGGCCCCGGGCGGCAGCGCGGCGACGTCCGCACACGTGGCCGATGCCAACGCACGCGTCCTGGTCGCGGCGCGTCCCTGCAGCGTGCCGGTGAAGCGGACCACGCCGGAAACCACGATCAGGCAGTTCTCGTCGATCGGCGTCAGTGAGAGCGTGGCGAAATCGATCTCGACCGTGAACTCACCCTCGGCGTGCACGAAGCCCTGGGCCCAGGTCGGGGCCGTGGTGGCGAGGACGAAGGCGAGGACTGTCAGCGCGATGCTGGTCGACTTTCTCATCTATCGAGACCTCCAATGGCTGGCCCGCCGGGCAATCGGCGGCAGGTGGCGCGAACCGACAACGTCGCGGAGACTCACCCCATGCCATGTCCACGCCCTGTCGTGCCGAGGCGGAGCTCGCGTGATCGACATCGCTGACCGGTCTCGGCGCGGAACGGAGCGAACAGCGCGTGCGGCCGACAGGCGGTCCGGGCGCGCGCATCGAGTATAGGCCAATTCAAACGCAGCTCCATACGGGGTTAAGATTCCGGCGAAGACCGTGGGAAGGGGCCGGTACAGTGAGGCAATCGATGCGCTTGCTTGAGGTTGCGGCATTGCTTGCGGTCACTGCGGCCGTGGCGGACGCCGCCCAGCACGGGCACGACACGGGCGCCCACGCGCACGACCAGCACGCGGCGGGCGTTCACGCCGCGCCCGCGGCGCCAGCGGCGTCGTGCGATCTCGGCATCCGTCTCACGGACGCAGCCGAGCGGCGGAGCGGAGGCGCACGGCACAAGCCGGCGGGCGAGCACGAGCAGCTGGCCGAGGGCCAGGGTGTCGAGGCGCCGGCTCACGCCGACCACGGCGCCGACGCCGTGCCGGCAAAGGCACACACGATCCACGAACCGCAGTTCGGCGGCTCCCAGTTTTTCATGGCGCCCAACAAGCTGCACCACATCGAGCCGGTCTACTCCGAGCACTGCGGGCTGCGGGTGATCGTCTACAACGCCCACAGCGAGCCCATCCGGGCGGATCGCTTTCGTGCCTTCGTGCGCGTCATCCCGAGCAACCAGAAGGAGGCGGAGCAGCTGCGCTTTCTCGAGGTCTCGGCCGACGGTACCGTGCTCGAGGCGATGTTCGGTCCCGGGCTGACGCCGCCGTTCGAGGCCGAGCTCTACGTGCGTTTTCCACGCAGCGACGACCCCGAGCTGTTCAACGTGCTGATCTCGAACTAGTGGCCGGTATCCTCTGATTCGGTACCGCAGAGTAAGTGATTCGGATTCGAGTGCCAGGCGGACCGACGAGCGATAGCCCGCCCTATGGCGAGGAGGTGCAACGCCGCAACCGGATTCGAGGTGCTTGCTCTGCGGGATCAGATCAGGTGTTACAGGCCGCTAGCGTCCGCCGGAGTCGTCCACCAGCGCAGGTAGCGTGATGCTGAAAGGCGGCTGCGTCCTTCTGGACAGCCGCGTGAGCGACGCGCACGTCGACGCACGCCCCGTGAAGGTTCTCGAAAGAGCAGCACCGCGGGTCGGGCTGCGGAACTCGTGGTATAGTCGCGCGCTCGGGCACAAGCCACTCGTGGCGGATTGCCTCGGCCCCGCTCTCGATCAGTCGCTCTCCTGGAACAGGTCAGGGTCGATGCCAAACCTCAAGCAACTCATTCGCAACCTCCTGCCGGAGCCGCTGGAGATCCGCCTCCAGGCGCTCGATCACTATTACCGCGGCGAGCCGGAGTTGCGGGACCTGCCGCGGGTCTGCGACAAGGGCCGGCTGTCGCTCGACATCGGCGCCAACATCGGCACCTACAGCTACTTCCTGCGACGCAACTCCTCTCGCGTGGTCGCCTATGAACCGCATCCGGTGCTGGCCGCACGCCTGCGCCGGCTGTTCGCCGACGTCGACGTGCGCGAGAAGGCGGTGTCGGATGCCCCGGGGACGCTGGACCTGGTGGTCCCGGTCGCCGACGGTCGGGCCATGCACGAACTCGGCAGCATCAAGCAGGATTTCAGCGACGAGGAGGTCGTCGAGCGCCATTCGGTCGAGGTCGTGACGATCGACGACGAGGGCTTCGACGACGTCGGCTTCATCAAGATCGACGTCGAGCAAAACGAGATCCCGGTGTTGCGGGGCGCGAGCGAGACCCTCGTGCGCTGCCGCCCGGTGGTGATGACGGAGGTCACGCCGCTGCTCTACGAGAAGAGCCTGGTGGAAACGTTCGCCTTCATGGGCGAGTTGGGCTACCAGGGGTGGTTCACCTTCGAGGGCGTCAAGCGGCCGTTCGCCGATTTCGTGCCCGAGCAGCACGCCAACCGGGCGCTGTTCGGCACCCGGTTCATGAACGCCAACGTGTTCTTCGTGCCCGACGGGGTCGCCGTCTGGGGCCGGACCGCCCACGCCCGTTAGAGCGCCCTCGCGAGCGAACCGGCGCCGGCGCGTGACCGGCACCGCCCGGCGCTCGCCCGTCGATTGCTAAGGAACCGCCCCGCGGTGCCGATACCGGACTCTGGGACACTACGACGGGAGCGCCGCCAGATGTCGGCAACCGGGGGCGGGCAGAAAATCGGGCGCTTCGAGGTCGTCCGGCGCATCGGCGCCGGCGGGCAGGGGACCGTGTTCGAGGGCCGCGACCCGGAACTCGAACGCCCCGTCGCCATCAAGGTGATCCACGGCATGCAGAGCGCCGACGGCCGATCCACGCTCGAGGGCAAGCTGATCGCGCGCCTGCGCCACCCCAACATCGTTTCGGTGTTCGAGGTCGGCTCGCTGAGCGGCCTGAGCTTTCTGGTCTTCGAGTACGTCGAGGGCGTCACCCTGCATGCGTTCAGCAAACGCCGCGGGCGGCTGCCGCCGGGCGAGGCCTGCGCGCTGATGATGCAGATCCTGGCCGGCGCTGCGCACGCGCATTCCCACGAGATCGTTCACCTGGACCTGACACCGGTCAATGTGCTCATCGACTCCGAGCGGGTGCCGCGCATCATGGACTTCGGTCTCGCCCGGGTGGCCGGGCAGGCGCGCGG
>JBFJWO010000167.1:0-9883 GCA_041623575.1 Gammaproteobacteria bacterium | reverse complement strand
GGCCGCCGCACTCGCTTTCGCCGGCCAGGTGCTCGCGCAGCGACGACCGCTGCGGCGGGTGAGCGAGCTCGGCGTGCCGGCACCGCCGCCGGGATTTTTCGAGGAATTCGAGCAATCGATCGCCCGCCGAGAGCGCGGGTTCCTGGCGCCGTTTCATTGCATCAAGGCGGTGCGCGCGGCAACGCAGATGCCGTTCGCGCAGGGCTCGGCCTACGCCCGCGAGCTGTTCGAGGAACTGCTCGCCTCGCCGCAGTCGAGGGCGCAACGCCACGCGTTCTTCGCCGAGCGGGCGGCCGGCCGGGTCGCCGGACTGGCGAAAGACACGCCCACCCGCGACATCGACTCGGTCGGGATCGTCGGCGCCGGCACCATGGGTGGCGGGATCGCCATGTGCTTCGCCAACGCCGGCATCCCGGTGACCGTGCTCGACACCAGCCAGGAGAACCTCGACCGGGGCCTCGCGAGCGTCGAGAAGAACTACGCGAGAAGTGTTTCGCGCGGCCGCCTGACCCAGGCCGCGAAGGACGCGCGTACCGCGCTGATCGACTCGACCCTGTCCTACGACGATCTGCGCCAGGCCGATCTCGTGATCGAAGCCGCGTTCGAGGACATCGCGGTCAAACGCGAGGTGTTCGCCCGGCTCGACGCGGCGTGCAAACCCGGGGCGATTCTCGCCTCCAACACGTCTTATCTCGACATCGACCGGATCGCGGCTTTCACCAACCGGGCGCGCGACGTCATGGGGATGCACTTCTTCAGCCCGGCGAACGTCATGCGCTTGCTGGAGAACGTGCGCGGGGCCGACACCGCGCCGGACGTGCTCGCAACCGCGCAGCGGGTCGGCAAGACCCTCGGCAAGGTGGCGGTGATGGTCGGCTCGTGCCCGGGCTTCGTCGGCAACCGCATGCTGGCCAGGCGCACCCGCGAGGCCTATTTCCTGCTGGAAGAAGGCGCGCTGCCCCAGCAGGTCGACCGGGTGTTCTACGAGTTCGGCTTCCCGATGGGCCCGTTCGCGATCGCCGACCTCGCCGGGCTCGACATCGGCTGGCGCAACCGCAAGGCGAACTTCGACTCGCTCAGCGAGCGCGAGCAGGCGTGCACCCTGCTCGATCAGATCTGCGAGCAGGGACGCTTCGGCCAGAAGACCGGCGCCGGGTTCTACCGCTACGACGAAGCGCGCAACGCCACCCCCGACCCGCAGATCGAGGCGCTGATCGTCGCGCACTCGGCGGCGCGCGGTTTCACCCGGCGCGAGATCGGCGAGCGGGAGATCCTCGAACGCTGCCTGTACGCGATGATCAACGAGGGCGCGAAGATCCTCGGCGAGGGCATTGCCGCGCGCGCCTCCGACATCGACCTCGTGTGGCTGCACGGCTACGGCTTTCCGGCTTACCGCGGCGGGCCGATGTTCTACGCCGACGAAATCGGCCTGCGCAAGGTGCTCGACGCGCTGCTCCACTACGCCGGGCTGTACGGCGAGGAGTACTGGAAGCCGGCGCCACGCCTCGCAGCGCTGGCGCGCGCCAACGGACGTTTCAACGACGCGGATTGACCGGCGCCGGCTTCAGGGTCACACCGAGCGCGTGATCCCGCCGTCGACGCGAATGTTCTGACCGGTGATGTAGCCGCCGCCCTCGGAGGCGAGGAACGCGACGGTCGCCGCGACCTCCTCCGCCCTGCCGTAGCGCTCCATCGGTATGCGGGCGCGGAACTCGGGCTTCTCCGGCAGGCTGTCGATGAACCCCGGCAGCACGTTGTTCATGCGGATGTTCTCGGCGGCGTAGCGATCGGCGAACAGCTTGGCGAACGCCGCGAGCCCGGCACGCAGCACGCCCGAGGTCGGGAACACCGGATCGGGCTCGAACGCCGCGAACGTCGAGATGTTGATGATCGCGCCCGACTTCTGTGCCTGCATGATGGGCGTGACCAGCCGCGTCGGGCGCACGGCGCTCAGGAAATAGACCTCCATACCCTGGTGCCAATCCTCATCGCTCAACTCGAGCAGCGGTGCCCGCGGCCCGTGGCCCGCGCTGTTGACCAGCACGTCGACCCGCCCCCACTTGTCCATCGCCAGCTCGACCAGCCGCCGGAGATCGTCGTCGGACCGGTTGGACCCGGTCACCCCGACGCCGCCGAGCTCGCCCGCCAGCGCCTCGCCCTTGCCCGACGACGACAGGATCCCGACCTGCATGCCGTCGCCCGCCAGTCGTCGCGCGGCGGCGGCACCCATGCCGCTGCCGCCCGCGGTGATCAACGCAACCTTGCTCGAAGCCATGGTCGTTTCTCCGTTTTCGTTAACGAGTGAGTGCGGTGCTGGACCCATCATGCCTGTTCGCACGAGGCCGCACAAAGCTCGTTGGCTCGGGCGACCGGCGTCCCCGTCGGTCTTGCTTTCCTGCAAGAGCCGCTTGCGTCGATCCGCAATGTACAGGCCCGTGGCGAAGCCGCAAGGTGCTACGCAGGCCGGCGCGCGGACAGCGCTCGCACAGGGCAACGGCGCCGACCTGCCCCGACCGCGACAGCGGCGCGGCCCCTTACGGCCGCCCAGTAACAGGAGAGACCACCATGAAGCTCTATTACTACCCCGGCGCCTGCTCCCTGGCCCCGCACATCGTGTTGCGCGAGCTCGGCCTCGATTTCGTCCTGGACAGGGTCGACCTTGCCGGCAAGACCACCCAGGAAGGCTCCGATTTCCTCAGCATCAACCCGAAGGGTCAGGTCCCGGCGCTGGCGCTCGACGACGGCAGCGTGTTGACCGAAGTGCCGGTCATCGTTCAGTACCTGGCCGATCGGCAACCGCACGCCAACCTCGCTCCGGCGCCGGGAACGTTCGCCCGCTACCGCTTGCAGGAGTGGCTGAACTTCATCACCGCCGAGGTGCACAAGGGGTTCAGTCCGCTGTTCCGGGTGGACCTCCCGGAGCCATCGAAGCAGTACGCGACCGAGAACATCGCGCGCAGGCTCGACTACCTCGACGCGCACCTCGCCGGTAACGAGTTCCTGCTCGACGACCGCTTCGGCGTCGCGGACAGCTATGCGTTCGCAATCGTCAACTGGTCGAACCCGTTCGGTATCGATCTTTCGCCCTGGGCGAACCTGCGCCGCTACATGGACCGGATCGCCGCCCGCCCCAGCGTGCGCGACTCGCTGCAGGCCGAAGGGCTGACCTACGTGCGCGCCGCCTAGATGGAGACCGCGGCGGGCGCCGGCATCGACACCCGGGAACGCGCGTTCGCGGCGGAAGTCCACGCGCTTCACCGCTACCTCGAGGGTTGGCTGAAGGGCGACGTGCCCGAGAGTCGGGGCGGCCCGGTCCGGCTGGTCACCGCCCTGGCCCGGGCGTTCCGCGTGGTCCACCCCGACGGTCGCTGCGAGGACCGGGCCGCGGTGATTCGCAACTTCGCGCTTGCCTACGCCAGCAAGCCGCCCGACTACAGGCTGGTCATCGCTGACGTTCGCGTGCGTCCCATCGAGCATCGTTCGTGCATCGTGACGTACACCGAAACGCACCACGGCGCGTGCACGCGCCCGCGGATCAGCAGCGCCGTGCTGAGGCAACGCCCGCACGGGCGTGCCATCGAGTGGCTGTTCCTGCAGGAGACGTACGTGGCCCGACCGGCAAGCGAGGCGGCGCAGCGTGGGTGAGACGGGCCCGGGCCGCTCGCCGACGTCAGCGCGCCGGATTGACCGCGCACGTACTCGGTCGCCGTGGGCCGCGATCCGGCCGGGCAGTCTCGACGTCCGAGGATCAGTTCTCAGGCTCGATGCGCAGCACGCTCCAGGGTTCGATGACCGGCACGGTGACGGCGAGGCGGCCGTTTGCGATCGCGCCGGGCACGACGCTGCCGTCGGGTGCCTCGGGGCGTTGCCAGGTGACGCGGTAGCTCGCGGCAGGCGGCAGCACGCTCAGCGCGATGCCGACCTCGAGATCGTTCACCGGGGTAAGGGTGTCGGTGTCGATCGCGTGGTCGAAATTCACCAGGTGCAGCACGCTGCGATCGGGCGCCCGGTAGAGGAACGCGCTCACGGCGCGCGGGCTGACGCCGTACGCCACCTCGGGCTCTATGCCCCTGGCCTTCAGTACGTCGATAAGCCGCGCGCGGACCGCGGCCGCCCCGGGCGCATCGACGCTCGCCTGATACGCCGGCCCGAGGACCTGCGCGATGTGCACGAGGGTGCCCGCGCCCAACGCCGACTCGCCGCCGTCGAGATAGCCGAGCAGCGTGTCGGCGCGCGGGCCGGTGGCGGCCACGAGTCCGGCGGCGACCTCGGCCGGGTCCGCGAGCACGATCAGCAGCCCGCCGCTGGCGACGTAGTTCAGCAGCAGGTCCGCGTGGTTCTCGGTCAGCATCAGGCCGGTGCCGGCCGCGCCGCACTGCCAGCACATCGCGAGGCGCGGAACGATCAAGGCCTCGTGCGCCGCGAGTCTGCCCGCATCGAGCGAGAACCTCGGCGCCGGATGCGTGCGACTGACGTCCTCGGCGCCGAACAGCACGTCGAACCGATAGCCGCCGTCGGCAAGGATCTGGCTTGCACCGTCGAGGCCGCGCCTCGGGTCGAACTCGTATTGCTCCCACAGTTGCACGAGACCGACGTTCGGGGTGCGCGCCGCGAAGCCGCCGAAGAGGTCCGGTCGGCGATTGACGAACTGGTAGTAGGGCAGCAGTGCGTCGAAATCGGCGCCGAGGCCGCCGGACGGTTCGTCGACGTGGAACCGGCCGCCGGAGGCGAAGCCATCGGCGATCATGACCTTGATCGCGTTCTCGACATTGCCGCTGCCACGCGCCCTCAGGTCGGTGGAGGTCGGGACCGAGGGCAGCAGGTTGCCGCGCAGACCGAGCGCCGCCATCAGCGCGATGGTCGGTCCGCCACGCGCCTCGGGAAAATAGTCGTACTGCGGGTGCGCGCTTCCCGGCGCGCTGTAGAAGAACTCGAGATCGACGTAGTCGAGCAGGTGCAAAGACGGCAGTCCGTGCATGGGCGCGGTGTTGACGTTGAAGCCGACCGGCAACTCGCGGCCGAGCTGCGCGGCGCGCTGCCTGACGGTTGTGATCACACGAGTCATCACCTGCACGGCCCGTTCGCGCATATAACGCCCGTACTCCTCCCACAACGGAATGCCGAGTTGCGAGGCATTGGCGTAGGTCGCGTCGTCGATCCCGGTGGTGCCCGTCGGCAGGTGCTCGCGCCACACGCGTGCGTAGTCGAAGTCGTCGAAGCTCGTGAGACCGAGCTGCGTGACCACGTCCTGCAGCGCCTGTGACGAGAGCGTCGCCTGCAGATAGGTCTTGAAGCCCGCGACGACGTCCGGGTTGAAATCCATCGGCTCGCCGATGTAGGCGCCCTCGTCGATCAGTACGGCGTCGACGCCCTGCTCGACATAGTCGGTGAGCTGCTCGACGAGCAGACCCTCCCACAGCGAGTGCAGGCCCGAGAAGTTGGTGGCGTCGCCCAGGAACCAGCCCGCGTCGTCGATCACGGGGTTGGCGAACGGATCCATGCGGCGGGCGGCGTCATAGACTGCCGGGCGGGGCGCAGCCCGGTGCCAGAACCAGAGATTGGACAGGGTGCCGACGAAGCGCCGGCCCCGCGCGTGCGCCAGCTCGACCATGTCGCCCGCCACCGCCGGCCAGCGTGCGTGCCAGGGCAGGAACGACCACGACCAGACGCTGGCGCCGGCCGCCTCGGCGAGCGCGCGGCCCTCGGCCCCGCAGGCTTCGGCGGGCTCGTTTTCGCACACGGTCGTGACAGTGGCGGACCAGACGTTGGCCGCGTTCACCCAGGCGGTGTCGTAGGTCCAGCTCGTTCCGCCAGCGGTGCCACCGTTGCCGGCGCCGCCGCCGGAGCACGAGGCGAGGTAGGCGAGGCACACACACGTCGCGGCCACAGAGGCGTGCCGCAGCCGAACGAGTGGGAACATGACGACCCCAAAAAAAGCGCGGGGCGCGCGCGGATCACCAATACTCCAGTTTCAACAGGCGGTAAAGCACTATCGAAAGCCTCCCCTGCGGCACCTGGCGTTCGACGACTTCCCCCTCGGGTCGGCCCGCTCGCAAAGCCCGGTGCCGGGGTCCGACGCTCGCGGCTCACAGTTCGAACAGGAGATCGGTGCGGGCGATGTACTTGGTGCCCGATTCGATCGGCATCGAGCCGTGCAGGCAGTGCTGCGGGTGCTCGCCGTGCGGGAAAAAGAGCACGCCGCCGGCCGGCGTGCGCACGTCGATGCCC
Organism: Gammaproteobacteria bacterium; assembly: GCA_041623575.1. Lineage (GTDB taxonomy): Bacteria > Pseudomonadota > Gammaproteobacteria > JAHELT01 > JAHELT01 > JAHELT01. The sequence continues at coordinate 3,655 of JBFJWO010000167.1, read as the reverse complement.
TCGGCCAGCTCCGGGCTGCGCGCCGGTCGGCCGGGAACCTCGCGGTCGATCCAGAAGCGCGTCTCGCCCCCGGCGTAGTCGTCGCTCAGGAACAGCAGCACGGTCATGCGACTCCAGCGATCGGTGTAGTACGTGCTCACCAGCCGGCGCTCGACGACCCGGCTCCCCGGCCAGGCGCCGTCGGTGTGCGCGGCGAAATAGTCCCCGGGCCGGTAACGGTAGAAACGCAGGCGCGCGTTGAAGCCGAGCGCGCGTCGCTCGGGATCGAACGCGTCCCGGCCGACCAGGCGCGCGCAGCGCTGCCAGAGGATCCCGTCGGTGGCCTCGTCCACCACCCAGGTGGCGTTGTGGTTGTGCCGGACCCGTCGCGGGAGCGACACCGCGGCATCGGCGCAGTAGCCGAGCGCCTCGGTCAGCGCCACCAGCCGTTCGCACTCGCCCGCGGACAACACCCCGAGAAGCTGGAAGGCGCCCGGCACCCGGGCGACCTCCACCCTGGAAATGCGCGCTTGCGGATAGTCCTCGGCGAGGCCCGCCGGGTTGACGACTTCGTTCGCCCAGGTCGGGATCGCCGGGTGCTCCGCGCCCGGTTCGCGAGCCACGATGTAGAAACCGGGCGGCGCCCCGCTGTCCGGGCGCTCGATCACCGTCGGCCGAGGGCGTGACCGGCAGCGTCGCCGCGCCTGTCGCGATCGAGCCAATCGCGGGCGTTCACGCTGTCGCGCAGGCCGTGCTCTAGGACCGGCTCGCGTAGTAGGCGACCACGCGAGGATCGGCCTCGACCCGCGCCTGGTGCGCGACGAGCCCCGGCGCCAGCCGCTGCACGATGTCGCTCGGCACGTGATCGAGAACGCCGGCGCGCAACGAGCGCGTCTGCACGAAGGCCTTCAGGTCGGCCATGGTCAGGCGATTGTCGGCAAAGTAGTCGCCCCCGCCGCGGGCCAACAACCCGTCGAGCCCGCGCAGGAATACCGCCAGCCAGCCGTCGACCAGCTTCTCGCGCGCCTCGCGAAGCGCTTCTCCCTCGAGGCCGAAGGTGCGCACGATGTAGTGGCTGAGATCCTCGAGCGCGCCCAGCACCTCGTCGCAGTAGAGCACCTGGAGATCGTCGTCCGGGTACAGGCCCGCCATCCTGCCGACGTAGCGACAGAGCGCGTTCGACTGGGTCACGGGCGCGCCGTCGATCTCGAGCACCGGTACGCTGCGAAACGGCAGCGCCTCGCGCGCCTGCGTGAACTGTTTGAAGGAGATGCGGTGGTCCTCGAACTCGACGCCGGCGGCGTGGAACGCGATGCGAATCGGCTCGGCTCGGCCGCCGTCGAAGTCGAAGTAGGTGAGTCGGTAACGGGGCATGGGTCGTCTCCTCTGGCCTGTGGCGGATCTTAGCAGCCCGCCGGCCCGACATCGCGCCCGGTTTGACCGCTCGCTGGCATCCGGCTTCGGCATCGTCGCGGGATCGAGCCCGGCCCGGCGCGTGCCGGGCCCGTCGAAACCCGGCGGCCGCCGCGCTAGACTGCGCCGCACGAGAAGTCCCGAACGGAGCACAACCATGTCCCACCCTGCCCTCACCCGGGACGCCGTCGCGGTCGTCACCGGGGGCGCCGCGGGCATAGGCCTCGCCTGCGCGCAGGAATTCGCCGCACGCGGCATGCACATTGCCATCGCCGATGTCCGCGACCAGCTGTTCGCCGATGCCGAGGCCACGCTCTCGGCGGCCGGCGCCCCGCGCGTCCTCGCACGCCGGGTCGACGTCTCCGATGCCGACGCGGTCTGGGAGTTCACCGACGAGGTGACAGCGCAACTCGGCGGCGTCGACGTCCTGATGGCCAACGCCGGGACCCAGCCGGGCAGCGCGCTGTTCGGGCCGGGCGAGGCGTGGGAGCGCGTGATCGGCGTCAATCTGTGGGGCACGATCCACACCGTGCGCGCCTTCGCGCCGGGCATGATCGCGCGGGCCCGCCCGGGCGCGATCGTGTGCACCGGCTCGAAGCAGGGCATCACCACGCCGCCGGGCGATCCGGCCTACAACGTCTCGAAAGCCGGGCTGAAGGTCTTCGCCGAGGCGCTCGCCCACGAATTGCGCAACACGCCCGGTTGCCGGGTCAGCGCGCACCTGCTGATCCCGGGCTTCGTGTTCACCGACCTGACCCGCCGCGAGCGCACCGAGAATCCCGCCGGCGCGTGGACCCCGGGCCAGACCGCGGCGTTCATGATGGAGCGCCTCGCGGCGGGGGACTTCTACATCCTCTGCCCGGACAACGACGTACCCCGCGCGCTGGACGAAAAGCGCATGGCCTGGGCGATCGGGGACCTCATCGAGAACCGCCCGGCGTTGTCGCGCTGGCACCCGGACTGGGAAGAAAGGTTCCGCGCCTTCGTCGAGGGACCTTAGCGACGGGCGGACCCGACCTCGACGGCGACCCGCACGAGGCTGCGACCCCGGCCCGCAGGACGGCGCCGGCCCTCAGGACGGGGTTGCGAAATGGCGGTAGGTGGCCTCACCCAGCAGCGTCTCGTAGTCGTGCTCGGTCACGTGGATCAAATCCTCGTGGTCGCCGGCTTCGAAATACAACTCGGGCTGCTCGCGCAGCGATGCCTCGACGATGGTGGCGAGTTCATATGCCGCGCCCACCGCCGGCACGGCACCCGGCGCGCAGTCGTGGAAGATCCGTACGACCTCGGCCTCGCTCGCCAGCGTCCAGGCCCGCTCCGTCTGCTCCCGCAGCCGCTCCCAGTCGATCCGCCGGGATGCGGGCAGCACGGCGAGCGCGTAGTCGTCATCGGCGCGAAGCAGCACCGCCTTCACGACTCTTTCGGCGGGCGGGCGGGGCGCGTTCGCGTGGCCGCCGCCCGAATCCGCGCGAGCAGCCGGGACCACGCCGTAGCGAACGGCGTGCCCGCTCAGGAAGCGCTCGACCGTGGTGGCGATCTTCACAACGATCTCCTCGAATCGCAGGCACGCCCTCAGGTTGCGCCCCGGCGCGCGGGCCGTATTGATGTCGATCAAGCGTGCGACGCGGACCGCGGCGCGGAACCCGACTACTGCGGCGGCTGCCGGGTGAGTCTCGTGGTGTGCGAGGGCGAAGGTCCGGTTGCATCCGAGGCGGCATCGATCGTCGAGTCGCCGCCCACCGACGGGATCTTCACGAAGATCGCGCGTGACGCAGCGGGATAATTTCGTGACATCTGCTGCGCAAGATGGCGCTCCCGGCTCGGGCTCACCGGTTGCGCCGGGTTCCCGCTCACAAGCGGAGGCTACAGATACAATGCGAGCGCGACCGGAGGTACCTTCGTCGCCAAGCTGAGCAACGACCTCAGCACCCTGTTCGCCACCGCGCTGATCGCCGGTTCCAGCCTGCCGTCCGAGCTCACGATCGCGAACGGCAGTGTCTACGCCAGCGGGCGCACGAACACCCCGGCCGTTCCGGCCACGCCCGGGGCGTACGACGAGACCTGCGGCAATGACGGCGCCTGTGACCCGTCCGGCAGTTTCGGCATCACGCAGTACTACGGCTACGCCGAGCGCCTGACCACCGATCTGAGTACCTTGATGGCCGCGACCTACCTCGGTGCAAGCGGCGGCAGCAGTATCGCGGCGAACACCACCGCCGTGTACACCGTGATCAAGTCCGCCGTGACCGAAACCCGCCTGGGC
>JBFJWO010000166.1:0-9884 GCA_041623575.1 Gammaproteobacteria bacterium | reverse complement strand
CAGGCGCAACCAGGCGTCCTCGCGGCCGCGGTGCTGATCAGCAACCCGTTCACCGATGCGCCCGAACTCGGCACCCAATCGCTGGTCGTCGCCGACGCCGACGCGGCGCTCGCCGAGCGGCTCGCCGTCGAACTCGCCGAGCTGTTCTGGTCTCACCACGAGCGCATGACCGCGCCGCTGGTCTCGCTGCCCGAGGCCATCGCCGATGCGAGCGGCCGCGCCGCCACCGTGACCTTCACCGACGCGGCGGACGCCCCGAGCAGCGGCGCCTCGGGCGACAGCAACGCGATCCTCGCCGGTCTGCTCGAAGCCGGCTACCGCGGCGAGGCGATCATGCCGATGGTCGACGCGCCGGCGGCGGCGGCGGCGCACGCGGCCGGGGTCGGCGCGCGCTTGCGGTTGTCGCTCGGCGGCACGGTCGATCCGGTGCGATTCCCGCCGCTGGAACTCGAGGTGCAGGTGGAGCGACTCGGCGACGGAGAGTACGAGCACCAGGTCTCGCGCCTGCCCGCGCACGCGGGGCCGACCGCGGTGCTGCGCTGCGGCAACATCCGCATCGTCGCGGTGTCGCGCCCTGTGCACATGATGGACCGGGCGATCTTTCTCGCCCACGGCCTCGACCCCGAGGCCGCCGACCTCGTCGTGGTCAAGTCGCCCGGCGCCTACGCGCGCTTTTTCGCCTTCGCCGAGCGCAACTACATCGTCGACGTGCCGGGCGCCACGACCGCCAACCTGGCGCGTCTCGGGCACGTGATCTGCCCGCGTCCCATCTTCCCGCTCGATGCGGACGTCACGTTCGAGCCGCGGGCGGAGCGCTACGAATCGGCGCTCGCTCGCCGGGCGCCGCCATGAGTCTCGAGACCCGGCCGCTGGATGCGGCGTTCGGCGTCGAGGTGCTCGATATCGACCTCGCCCGCGCCGATGCTGGGCAGCGCTCGGCGCTGCTCGACCTGTTGGCCGAGCACGCGGTCGTGCTCGCGCGGCGCCAGGCACTGGCGGACGACGAGCTGGCCGCGCTCGCGCGCGCGCTCGGGCCGGTGCGGGTGGCCTCGCGCAAGAGTTCGCTGGCACCCGATCACCCGGAGGTGATGTACGTCTCCAACCTCCGGGACGAGGACGATCGCCTGATCGGCGGCCTGTACAAGGAAGACCACAGTGAGGGCACCTGGCACTCCGACCAGTCCTTCCGTCACAACCCGGCGACGCTTTCGACCCTGTTCTGCATCAATGCGCCGGCGCGCGGCGGCGGCACCGGCTTCATCAGCACCACGCTCGCCTGGGAGACGCTGGCACCGGCGATGCGCGAGCGCCTCGAGTCGATGCGCGGTCTCTACCGCCCGCGCCCGCGCCACGAGATCGAGATCGTCGAGGTCTCGCACCCGGCGGTGTTGCGCAACCCGCGCACCGGGCGCAAGGCGCTGTACGTCTCGGAGTTGTGTCACGGTTTCGCCGGCCTGCACGAGGCGCAGGGCGAAGCCTTGCGGCGCGAACTCCTCGATCACCTGTACGACCCGGGCTTGCGCTACACGCACCAGTGGCGCATGGGCGATTTCCTCCTCTACGACAACGCTCAGCTGCTGCACCGCCGCGAAGCGTTCGAGGGATTGCGCTGGCTCAAGGCCACGCGCTCCTATGCCGACCCGTCGCGGTTCGCGCTGATCGACGGATGATCTGCGCGGCCCTGCCGCGCGAGCGGTTCGTGCACCTGCCGACGCCGCTCGAGGCGGCGCCGCGATTGTCCGCCGCGCTGGGCGTCGAGGTGCTGGTCAAGCGCGAAGACCTCGCCGGGTTGTGCGCGGGCGGGAACAAGGCGCGGTTGCTGGAGTTCGCCATCGGTGCCGTGCGCGAGCAGGGGGCCGACACGCTGATCGCCTGTGCGGCGGCCCAGTCGAACAAGTTGCGGGAGATCGCCGCCGCCGCGGCCCGCTGCGGCCTGCACGCCGTGCTGCTCGTGCCCGGGGAAACCGGCACCGCACCCCCGCAGGGCAATCGGCTGCTGCTCGATCTTCTCGGGGCGCAAGTGCGTCCCGTGCGCGCCGGCCTCGACGAGGCGGGCGTGCTTGCCGCGCAGGAAAGCGTGCGCGAGGAACTGGTGCGCGCGGGGCGGCGGCCGGCGATCTTCGACCGGCGTCTCGACTACGGCGTGCACGCGACCGCGGCGTACGTGGACGCGGCCGAGGAGCTCCTCGGGCAACTCGCGGCGCGTTCGATCGACGCCGAGCACCTCTACGTCACTGTCGGCGCCGGCATGACGGCGGCCGGCATCGCGCTCGGGTTGAAGCACCTCGGCGCGCGGGCGCGCGTCACCGGTGTGTGCGTGGCGCGAAACGTCGAAGCCGTCACCGCCGACATCGTGTCGCACGCGGGGCGCGCCGCCGCGCACCTCGGGCTGTCGACGAACCTGCTCGCCGGGGACCTGACGCTGGTCGATCGTTTCGTGGGTGCCGGCTACGGCATCGTCACCCCCGGCCTGGTCGATGCGGTGCGCACCGTGGCGCGCTGCCACGGCATCGTGCTCGACCCGGTCTACAACGCGAAGACGGCGCTGGCGTTGCTGGAGCACGCCGCGGGCGGTGAGGTGGCGCCAGGTACGACGGTCGTGCTGTTCGACACCGGCGGCGCGCCCGGCATCTTCCCGCATCACGTCGCGTTGGCGGGTGCCGGCGGCGCTTCCTTTACTTGATCACCGCGATTGGGCTACGGTGCCCGACTGGGGGGGAACAAGAATGACGGGACGGGTCCGTGTATGACCTGATTCTCCGAGACGGCCGGGTCCTGGACGGGAGCGGTGCCCCGGAACGACGCGCGGACGTAGCAGTGCGCGACGGGCGTATCGCCGCGATCGGCGCGTTGCGCGGTGAGCGCGCCGCGGGCGCCATCGACGCGGCCGGGTGCATCGTCGCGCCCGGCTTCATCGACATGCACGCGCACGACGATTTCAACCTGCCGCTGAACCCCTACGCGCACGGCAAGGTGGCGCAGGGAGTGACGACGGTGGTCAACGGCAATTGCGGCTATTCGCCGGCGCCGGTGACGGGCGAACGCCTCGCCGCTCACCGCGACCTGACCGTCAGCGTCGACAGCGGTCTCGACTACGCCTGGCGGAGCATGGGCGAGTTCCTCGACACCCACCCGGCCTGCGGCGTCAACGTGTGCCAACTGGTCGGCCACAACGCGGTGCGCTGTGCGGCGATGGGCGTGGACGCGCGCGCGCCCACCGACGCCGAGATGAACACGATGTGCGCACACGTCGACGAGGCGATGCGCGCCGGCGCCGTCGGCTTCTCCTCCGGGCTGGTCGGCCCGCCGTCGGGTCACGCCACCACGGGAGAGGTCGCGCAGCTCGCCGCCGTCGCGGCCCGCTACGGCGGCTCCTACCACACCCACATGCGCAACGAAGGCGCCGAGGTCGGCGAGGCCATCGCCGAGGCGCTCGAGATCGGCCGCCGTTCCGGGGCCGCCGTGCAGATCTCGCACCTGAAGATCTCCAACCCCGACCACCACGGCATCGCCGGGCGACTGCTCGAGCAGATCCACGCCGCCCGCGAGGCCGGCATCGACGTGCATTGCGACCAGTATCCCTACCGTGCCAGCAGCGGCGGCCTGCGCGCCCGGCTGCCGAAATGGGCGCAGGCCGGCGAAACCGACGCGGTGCTCGCGCGCCTGCGCGACCCGGACACCCGCGCGCGCCTGCGCCACGAGATCGAGGAGGGGATGGCGAGAGCGGGCGTGTCGATGCGCATCTACCGTTTCGAGGACGTGCTGATCGGGATGAGCCCCGCGCACCCCGACTACGTCGGGCTGACGCTCGCCGAGGTCGCCGCGCGCGAGGCCAAGCCGCCGGCGCTCGCGATGCTCGACCTGCTGCTGGAGGACCGGCTCGCGACGCGCGGAATCTACTTCCACATGGACGAAGCCGACGTGCGCCGCATCCTGCGCGACCCGCTGGTCGCGATCGGCTCGGACGGCCTCTACATGGGAGTGCCCGATCGCGAGGACACCACCAACCCGCACCCGCGCCACTACGGGACTTTCGCCCGCGTGCTGGGGCATTACGCACGCGAGGAACGCGTGCTCGACCTGCCCGAGGCGGTGCGCAAGATGACCTCGCTGCCGGCCGGCGTGCTCGGGCTCGCCGACCGCGGTCGCGTCGAGGTGGGCCGGTGCGCCGACCTCGTCGTGTTCGATCCCGAGCGCATCGCCGATCGCGCGACGTTCGAACACCCGCACCGCACGGCGGAGGGCGTGCGCGAAGTGCTGGTCAGCGGCGTGGCGGTGCTGCACGACGGGCGGGCGAGCGGTGCGACGCCGGGCGCTGTGCTACGCGCGCGGAGGCGACGGTGAACGCGGCCGCGGACGGTGGCGCGGTCGACGTCCGGGTGCGTTTCGGCGCGCGCGCGGTCATCAACCTGACCGGCACCCTGACGGCACTCGGCGGCATCAGCGCGCGACCCGAAGCGATCGCGGCCGCGGCCGAGATGCTGGCCCGCGGCGTCGACATCGTGGAGTTGCAGGCGTGCGCGAGCCGCATCATCGCCGAGGCCACCGGCGCCGAGGCCGGCTTCGTCGCCGCCTGCTCCTCGGCCGGGATCTGCATGGCCGTGGCCGGCGCGATGACCGGCGATCGCCTCGCCGCCATCGAACGGTTGCCCGACACCGAAAGCCTGCCGGACGAGGTCGTCATCCAGACCGGCCACCTCGTCAACTACGGGCACCCGATCGAACAGGACGTGCGCCAGACCGGCGCGCGCGTGGTCGCCTTCGGCGCGGTCAACTCGGCCTCGCCGCACCAGCTCGAAGGGGCGATCGGGCCGCGCACGGCGGCCGGGCTGTACGTGGTCAGTCATCACTGCGCGCCCGACGGGCAGGTCGGTTTCGCCGATTTCGTGCGCGTGTGCCACGAGCACGCGGTGCCGGTGATCGTCGACCTCGCGGCGGAGTACGCACTGCACGCCTATCTCGAGGCCGGCGCCGACCTCACCATCCACAGCGCGCACAAGTTCCTGGGCGGTGCGACCGCCGGGATCGTGTGCGGGCGCAAGCCGCTCGTGCGTGCCGCCTACCTGCAGAACTTCGGTATCGCGCGCCCGATGAAAGTCGGCAAGGAGGGCATAGCCGCGGCGCTCGCCGCCTTGCGGTGCTTCGTCGCCGAGGACCGCGATGCGGTTCGCGCCGCGGCGCTGGAGCAACTCGAGTACTGGCGCGGGCGCCTGGCGGGCTACGCGGGTGTGCGCGCCGAGATCGACCCCGATCCGACCGACAACCCGTTCGACCGGCTGCGCGTGACGGTGGACGCGGCGCGCGCGGGGCTGAGCGCGGTGGAACTGGTGCAGCGCCTGGAGACGGGCGAGCCGTCGATCCGGGTGCGCGCGCACCAGCTCGAGCACGGCTCGTTCGTCATGGATCCGCGCTCGCTCGGCGCGGGCGAGCTGGAGATCGTCGCCGATCGGTTGTGCGCCATTCTCGACGCCGCCGCGCGCGGCGAGACGGACCCGGGCGCGCGCGACGTGCACGCCTGGCGCCAGCGCAAGGCGGATGCGCTGCGTCGCTGGCCCGATCTCGATCCCGGGCCGCCGGCGTGAGCCAGGTGTTGCCCGAACCCGACGCGCCGCAGGCCACCGAGTCGCTGTCGCTGTGGGAGCACATCAAGAACGATCGCCGCACCCTGGCTTTCGTGTTCCTGCTGCCGACGACCGTGGTGCTGATCAGCGTCGTCATCTACCCGTTCTTCTTCGCCCTGCTGATCAGCCTGCAGGTGAAAGTCGCCGGCTCGCCCGGCAAGTTCGTCGGCTTTGCGAACTACCTCGAGTTGTTTCGTGCCAGCGAGTTCGGCCGCGTCGTCTACAACACGGTCTTCTACACGTTCTGGGCGGTCGCCATCAAGTTCGTCATCGGGCTGGCGGCGGCGCTGGTGCTGAACCAGCCGCGGCGTTTCAACAACGTCTACCGCACGATCCTGTTCGTGCCGTGGGCGGTGCCGACGGTGATCGCCTCGCTCAACTGGCTGTGGGTGTACGACGAGTTCAACGGCATGCTCAACACGCTGCTGCTGAGCCTGGGCCTGAGCGACAACGTGATCGCCTGGCTGGCCGAGCCCGAGACGGCGATGTGGGCGGTCATCGCGGTCGTGGTGTGGAACGGCACGCCGTTCTACACGATGCACTTTCTCGCCGGCCTGCAGGCGATTCCGCGCGAGCTCTACGAGGCGGCCGAGATCGACGGCGCGGGACACGTGGCGCAGTTCTGGCACATCACCATTCCGTCGATGATGCACGTGTTCACGATCACGGTCATGCTCTCGACGGTGTTCACCTCGACCAGCATCGTGGTGGTCAACATCCTGACCAACGGCGCGCCGGCGAACCTGACGCAGATCCTGCCGAACTACAGCTACGGGCTCGCCATCGAGTCCGGGCGCCTCGGTATCGGCTCGGCGGTCAACGTGGTGTTCTTCCCGCTGCTGGTGATCTTCATCATCGCGCTGACCCGGCGGATGCTGCGCCGCGAGGCGGGCTAGCATGCTGAAGTCCAAGGCCGCGATCGATCGTTTCTACCACACGCTGGGCACCGTGGTGCTGGTGATACTGATCGTGTGGACGCTGGCGCCGCTGTACTGGATGATCACCACCTCGCTCAAGGAGACGGCCGAGGTCTACGGCGAGGGCGTGACCCTGTGGCCGCGCGAGCCGACGCTCGAGAACTACCGCATCCTGTTCGAGGAGACCAACTTCCCGGTCTACTTCCGCAACAGCCTGCTGGTCGCCATCGGCACCACGCTGCTGTCGCTGGTGTTCGCCTCCCTCGGGGCCTATGCGCTGACCCGCCTCGAGTTCCCCGGGCGCCGGCTGTTCGCGCGCAGCCTCGTGTACACCTACCTGATGCCGCACTCCATGCTGTTCATCCCGCTGCTCGCCATCGTGCTGCGCCTGGGGCTCGAGAACTCGCTCGAGGGGCTGGTGTTCGTCTACCTCGGCTTCACGGTGCCGTTCTGCACCTGGCTGCTGATGGGCTACTTCATGTCGATTCCGGTCGAGCTCGAGGAGGCGGCGATGGTCGACGGCTGCAGCCGACTCGGGGTGCTGTTCCGCATCGTGCTGCCGCTGACCGTGCCGGCGCTGGCGGTGGTCGCCTTCTTCTCCTTCACCCTGTCGTGGAACGAGTACATCTACGCCTCGGTGCTGGTCGCCGACGTGGACGCCAAGACCATCCCGACCGGGATACCCAACTTCATCGTCGAGGACGTGTTCTTCTGGGGACCGATGATGGCCTCGACGTTCATCAGCGCGATCCCGCCGCTGGTGGTCTATTTCATATTCCAGCGTTTTCTCATCACCGGGTTGACGATGGGCGCGGTCAAGGGTTGACGGCGCGCGTATACCAACCACAGCAGGAGGAAGACACACCATGGGCAGTAAGAAATACACCCGCCGCGAGGCGATCAAACTCGGCGCGGGCGCCGCTTTCGGGCTCTCCGCGGGCATCCTGACGCCGCGCAAGACCCTGGCGCGCGAAGCCAAGCTCGTGTTCTGGCTGCAGCCGAACTTCAACAAGACGGCCGACGACCTGTTGACCGCGCAGACCATGGACTTCGCCAAGGCGGCGGGGCTCAAGGACAGCGACGTGCAGATCCTGAAAGTGCCGGGCGGCGAGATCTCCAAGAAGATGGCCGCCGCGCTGGAGGTCGGCGCGCCCCCCGACGTCACGCGCGTCAACGAGCCGAACATGGCGCGCTGGGTTAAAGGCGGTCACCTCGTCGACATGAGCGCGATCGTCGACAAGATGCGCAAGCAAAAAGGCGGCATCAACGAGTCGATCATGACGCTCGCGACGTCCGGCGGCAAAGCCTACGGTGCGCCCATGGGCCTCAATCCGCAGGCCGGGCACGCGCGCATGGACAAGTTCGAGGAAGCCGGCTACTCGTCGTTCCCCGAGACCTGGGAGGAGTTCATCGAGGCGGCGCGCAAGATCACCAAGCCGCCGTTCTATGCCTACGGCATGGCGCTCGGCCTGACGCCTTCGGACAGCCTGACCGAGACCATGTCGGTGGTGTGGGCGCACGGCGGCGCGCTGGTCGACGAGCAGGGCCGCCCGGCCTTCGAGAGCGACGGTGCGGTGGCCGCGTTCAAGCTGATCGACGCGATGTACAACCAGCACAGGATCATCCCGCGCGGCTGCGTGAGCTGGAACAACTCCGGCAACAACAAGGCCTACCAGTCGGGACAGATCGCCTACTGCGTGAACCCGACCAGCATCTACTCCAGCCTGATCAAGGACAACAGCAAGTACCTGCCGGTGACCGCGTTGACCACGCCGCCGGGCGGGCCGGCCGGGCGCCACCGCAGCCTCTACACGGACTACTACGGCGTGTTCAAGGCCTCGCCGAACCCTGAACTGGCCAAGGGGCTGGTCGAGCACTTCCTGGCGCCGGAGAACTACTCGCAGTTCGTCGTCGAGGCGGGCGGGCGTTACTTCCCGGTGTACCCCGAGATGGTCAACGACCCGTTCTGGACCTCCAAGCCCGCGTTCGCGGGACTGAAGGAGACGGTCAACACCGGGCACACGCTGTACTGGCCCGGGACCCTGACGCCGGCGCTCGGCGAGGTCGTCACGCAGACGATGGTGCAGAAGGAACTGCAGAACGTGCTGGTCGAGGGCAAGGACGCGGCGCGCGCCGTCGCCGACGTGCAGAAGGCCATGGTCGCGACCTACAAGCGCCTGGGCGAGCCGGTCTAGCGCGGTACGCATCGCCGGGCGGCGGCTCGTGCCGCCCGGCACCTCGAAGCAGGGGCACCGCATCGCCGCCGACCCGAACGCTTCCGCCACCCACGCCGCGCGGTGCGCGGGCGTGGATCTGCATCAACCCCGGCGAGGGCGCCGGTTCGCGAGCGATCCGGCGGGCGCCCCTTGAGCGCGCGGGCCGACGACCCGGCCGGCGAACCGCTGCAGCGCCCGGCGCTGGCGGTGGCGTTGACCGTGGGCGCGATGCTGGTCTTCGCCTCGATGCACGCACTGGTGCGCGACCTCAGCAGCGAACTGCATTCGTTCCAGATCGCGTTCGTGCGCGGCCTGGTCGGGATCGGGTTCGGCGCCCTGATGGTGACGCGGATCGGCGCGCACGCCTTTCGCCCGCGCAGCCCCAGGCTCATGCTGACGCGCGGCGCGCTCGGCGGCGTGGGCATGACGTTGTGGTTCTTCGGCCTGTCGCTGCTGCCGCTGGCCGAGGCCACCGCGCTCAGTTTCACCACCGCGATCTTCGCCACCCTCGGCGCCGTGCTGTTTCTCGGCGAACGTCTGAGCGTGCGGCGCGTGAGCGCGGTGACCATCGGCTTCCTCGGCGTGCTGGTCATGCTGCGCCCCGGTGTCGACACCGTGCAGTTCGGTGCGCTGGTGGTGCTGGCGGCCTCGATGGTAGCGGGTGTCAATCTCTGTATCGCCAAGGTGCTGGTGCGCCGCGACGCGGCCGAGGCCGTGGTCTTCTGGACCGCGATCATGATGAGCGTGGTCGCGGCCGTCCCGGCCTGGACCGTGTGGAGTACGCCCTCGGCGCTCGCCTGGATCAAGCTGGTCGCGATCGGCGGCCTCGGCACCCTCGGCATGCTGGGCGTCACCCACGCGATGCGCCTCGCCGATGCTTCGCTGGTGGTGCCGATGCACTTCACGCGCCTCGCCTGGGCGGCCGCGCTCGGGTATCTCGTGTTCGGTGAGTTGCCGGACGCGTGGACCTGGAGCGGAGGGCTGCTGATCGTGGCGAGCACGACGTACATCGCCGTGCGCGAGGCGCAACTGGGGCGCCGCCCGGCGCGCCCGAGCCCGGACGCCTGACGACCGCGGTGGCGGGGCGCGGCGACGATGCGGCTGCGACGCCGGCGATCCGCCCGGCCGTT
>JBFJWO010000165.1:0-9887 GCA_041623575.1 Gammaproteobacteria bacterium | reverse complement strand
GGTGAGGTTGCCCACGCCCAGCGCGCGGGCCGCGCGCACGTACTCGAAGTTGCGCGCGCGCAGGAACTCGGCGCGCACCACGCCGACCAGCGCCATCCAGCTGAACAGCAGCATCAGCCCGAGCAGCCACCAGAAATTCGGCTCGACGATGCTCGCCAGGATGATCAGCAGGTAGAGCGTCGGCAGCCCCGACCAGATCTCGATGAAACGCTGGAACAGCAGGTCCGTCCAGCCGCCGAAATAACCCTGCACGGCGCCGGCCAGGATGCCGACGATGGAACTCAGGATGGTCAGGGTCAGCCCGAACAGCACCGAGATCCGAAAGCCGTAGATCAGGCGTGCCACCACGTCACGTCCCTGGTCGTCGGTGCCGAGCCAGTTCTCCGCCGACGGCGGCGCGGGGGCCGGCACGGGCAGGTCGTAGTTGATGGTATCGAAGCTGTAACGCACCGGCGGCCACAGCATCCAGCCGTCGGCGCCTATCAACTCCGCCACGTAGGGGTCGCGGTAGTCCGCCTCGGTCTCGAACTCGCCGCCGAACGCGGTCTCCGGGTAGACCTCGAACACCGGCGCGTACCACTCGCCCGCAAACGACACCAGCAGCGGCTTGTCGTTGGCCACGAACTCGGCGAACAGCGTGCCGACGAGCAGCGCGGCAAAGATCCACAGCGAGTAGAAACCGCGGCGATTGGCCCGGAAGTTGTGCAGCCGGCGCTGGTTGATCGGGGTGAGCTGCATGGCTAGGCGCGTGGGTCAGACATCGCGGGACTCGAAGTCGATGCGCGGGTCGATGACCACGTACATCAGGTCGCCCAGCAGGTTCAGCAGCAGCCCGAGCAGCGTGAAGAAGAACAGGGTGCCGAACATCACCGGGTAGTCGCGGTTCAGCGCGGCCTCGAAACCGAGCAGCCCCAGCCCGTCGAGCGAGAAGATCACCTCGATCAGCAACGAGCCGGTGAACAGCACCCCGACGAAGGCGCCCGGGAACCCCGCCACCACGATCAGCATGGCGTTGCGGAACACGTGACCGTAGAGCACGCGTCGCTCGCTGGCGCCCTTGGCCCGCGCGGTCAGCACGTACTGCTTGTTGATCTCGTCGAGAAACGAGTTCTTGGTGAGCATGGTGAGGCCGGCGAAGCCGCCGATGACCATGGCGAAGACCGGCAACGCGATATGCCAGAAGTAGTCGAGGATGCGCGCCGGCCAGGACAGCTCCGACCAGTTCTCCGAAGTCAGCCCGCGCAACGGGAACCAGTCGAGAAAGCTGCCGCCGGCGAACAGCACCACCAGCAGCACGGCGAACAGGAAGCCCGGGATCGCGTAGCCGACGATGACGACACCGCTGGTCCACACGTCGAAGGCGCTGCCGTCGCGCACCGCCTTGCGCACGCCGAGCGGGATGGAGATCAGGTACACCAGCAAGGTGGTCCACAGTCCCAGCGAGATCGACACCGGCATCTTTTCCAGCACCAGGTCGACGACCGCGCGATCGCGAAAGAAGCTCTCCCCGAAATCGAACTTCAGGTAGTTCCCCATCATCTGCACGAAGCGTTCGTGCGCCGGCTTGTCGAAGCCGTACAGGCGCCGGATGTCGGCGACCAGTTCCGGGTCCAGGCCGCGGGTGGCGCGCGAGCCGAGCGCATCGCCGTCGTCGCCGGGGCTGGCCTGCGCCTGCGCACCGCTCAACTCGCCGCTGGCGGTGCCGGTGAAACGCGAGGTGACGTCCACCGCCGTGCCCTTGATCTCGGCGATCATGCGCTCGACGGGGCCGCCCGGCGCGGCCTGCACGATGAAGAAATTCAGCACCATGATGCCGAACAGGGTCGGCACGATGAACAGCAGCCGGCGGACGATGTAGGCGGCCACGGATCGGTCCTAGCGGATCGGCGGGCGGGTACGCCGGGTACTTCCCGGCCACGTGTCGGGAGCGGCTGCTAGCGGCATGCTGCACGCATCGACGGGCCGCGCGGCGGCCTTGCCGGGGCGCCGCGGGGTGGCGCGCAGTGAGGCGTCGGGCAACGGGGTCGGCGGCACCCGTCAGCCGCCCTGCAGGGTGCGCCGGCGCTGATCCAGCGCTCGCGCCTTGTCCTGCTCGACCCACCAGGTCTCGAGGCCGAAGGAATACTTGGGGCTGATCGGCGGGCGCGCGAACTTGTCCCAGTAGGCGATCCGAAACGCGCTCAGGTGCCAGTTGGGGATCACGTAGTAACCCCACAGCAGCACCCGGTCGAGGGCGCGCGTGTGCGCGATCAGCGACTCGCGGTCCGGCGCCACCACCAGTTGCTCGACCAGCTCGTCGATCACCGGGTCCTTGATGCCGGCGATGTTCTGCCCGCCGGGCTGATCCGCCATGGCCGAGGTCCAGTAGTTGCGCTGCTCGTTGCCGGGCGAGAGGCTCTGGCCACGGCTCGAGACCACGATGTCGAAATCGAAGTCCTCGATGCGTTTTTCGTACTGCGCGGCGTCCACGGTGCGCACGCGCATCTCGATACCGAGACGCTCGAGGTTGCGTTGCAGCGGTAATACCACGCGCTCGAACTCCGGCTGCACCAGCATCAGCTCGAAGCGCATCGGCTCGCCGGCGGCGTTGACCAGCTTGCGGGTGCTCTTGTCGACACTCCACCCGGCCGCCTTCAGCAGCCGCAGGGCGCTGCGCATCTGGCTGCGGATGTTGCCGCTGCCGTCGCTGACCGGCAGCTCGAAGGGCTGCGTGAAGACGTGCTCGGGCAGGCGGTCCCTGAAGCGCGACAGGATCTCGAGTTCCTGCCCCTCGGGCAGCCCGCTGGAGGCCAGCTCGGAGTTGGAGAAATAGCTGGCGGTGCGCGTGTAGGCGCCGTAGAAGAGGTTCTTGTTGGTCCACTCGAAGTCGAAGGCATAGTTCAGCGCTTCGCGCACGCGGCGGTCGGCGAACACCGCCCGGCGGGTGTTGAACCAGAAGCCCTGCATGCCGGTGGGGATCTCGTGGCGCAGTTCCTCCTTGATGATCAGGCCCTTGGCCAGCGCCGGGCCGTCGTAAGCGGTGGCCCAGTTCTTGGACACGTTCTCCTGGCGCAGGTCGTACTCCCCGCTCTTGAACGCCTCCAGCGCCACGGTGGCGTCGCGGTAATAGTCGTAACGGATGCTGGCGAAGTTGTTGCGCCCGCGATTGATGGGCAGGTCGCGCCCCCAGTAGTTGCGGTCGAGCTGGTAGGTGATCGAACGCCCGGGATCGACGGCGATCACGCGGTAGGCTCCGCTGCCCACCCACGGCTCGAGCGTGGTCTTCTCGAAGTCGTTCGCCGTCCAGTACTTCTTCGACAGCACCGGCAGCTGGCCCATGATCATCGGCAGCTCGCGGTTGCCCGACTGGCTGAAATTGAACCGGATACGGCGCTCGCCGAGGATGTCGCTGCCGGCGACGCTCGCGTAGTAGAAGCGGTATACCGGCCGGCCTTTCTCTTTCAGGACCTCGAAGCTGAAGGCCACGTCCTCGGCGGTGATCGGCGAGCCGTCGTGAAAGCGCGCTTCGGGGCGCAGGTTGTAGATCACCCAGGAGTCGTCGGGCGCGACTTCCATCGACTCGGCGATCAGCCCGTACTCGGTGAAGGCCTCGTCGTCGGCGCCCTCGGTGAGGGTCTCGAAGTTGGCGCCGATGCCGGCCGCGGCCACGCCCTTGAGGATGAAGGGGTTGAGGCTGTCGAAGGTGCCGAGCGCCGAGAGGCGCACGTCGCCGCCCTTCGGCGCGTCCGGGTTGACGTAGTCGAAGTGGCGGAAATCCGCGCCATAGCGCGGCTCGCCGTGCAGGATCAACGCGTGCCGGGGGCCGGCCGCGAAGGCGCTCGACGCCAGCATGCCGGCGAGTGCCAGCCACAGGGTTCTCGGGCTCATTGTGCGCAACTCCTCCGCTGCCGCCCCGGCCATCGGGCGTGGGGATTTGTGACCGCGCGCGACGCCGCCGCGTTCGCCGCCGGCGACGGCCGGCGCCGTTACGATCCGTTCACGCTGGCGGATCATACCCGAGACCGGCGAGGTGCCGTAAGGGATTGGCCGGCGCGCGGCGCCGGCGGCGAAGGGAAACCGCGTATAGTTGCGCCATGATCGAGCGCGTTCATTCGACCTGCCCGCACGACTGCCCGAGCACCTGCGCGCTCGAGGTCGAGCGGCTGGACGCGCGCACCGTGGGGCGCGTCTACGGCGCGCGCGACAACACCTACACCCGCGGGGTGATCTGCGCGAAAGTCGCGCAGTACGCCGAGCGGGTGCATCACCCGCAGCGCCTGGACCGCCCGCTCAAGCGTACCGGCGCACGCGGCGAAGGCCGCTCGGCCTTCGTCGAGATCGGCTGGGAGGAAGCGCTCGACGAGGTCGCCGAGCGCCTGCAGCAGGCCGCCGCGCGCCACGGCCCGCAGACCGTGTGGCCCTATTTCTACGCCGGCACCATGGGGCTGGTGCAGCGCGACGGCATCGAGCGCCTGCGCCACGTCATGAAGTATTCGCGCCAGCACTCGACCATCTGCGTGACCCTGGCCGACGCCGGCTGGCTGGTCGGCACGGGCGTGAAACGCGGTGTCGACTCCCGCGAGCTGGGCGAGGCCGAGTTGATCGTGATGTGGGGCGGCAACCCGGTGCACACCCAGGTCAACGTGATGCACCACGTGAGCCGCGCCCGCCGCGCGCACGGCGCCCGCCTGGTGGTGGTCGACCCCTACCGTACCGCGAGCGCGGAAAAAGCCGACCTGCACCTGAGGGTGCGCCCCGGCACCGACGGCGCGCTCGCCTGCGCCGTCGCCCACGTGCTGTTCGCCGAGGGCTACGCGGACCGCGACTACCTGGCCCGCTACACCGACGCCGACGCGGAACTCGAACGCCATCTAGCCGGGCGCACGCCCGAGTGGGCGGCGGCGATCACCGGCGTCGACGCCGGCCTGATCGTCGAGTTCGCGCGCCTCTACGGCTCGACCCGGCGCAGCTTCCTGCGCCTCGGCTACGGCTTCACCCGCTCGCGCAACGGTTCGACCAACATGCACGCGGTCACCTGCCTGCCCGCGATCACCGGCGCCTGGCGCCACCGCGGCGGCGGCGCGCTCTACAGCAACGCAGGCCTCTACCCGCTCGATCGCGGGCTGATCATGGGACTGGACGCCCTCGACCGGCGGGTGCGGGTGCTGGACCAGTCGCGCATCGGCCCCGTGTTGTGCGGCGACCCGCGCGACCTCGGCGACGGACCGCCGGTGACGGCACTGTTCATACAGAACACCAACCCGGCGGTGGTGGCACCGCAATCGCTCGAGGTTCGCCGCGGCCTGGCGCGCGAAGACCTGTTCACCTGCGTGCACGAGCAGTTCTTCACCGAGACCGCGGCGATGGCGGACATCGTGCTGCCGGCCACCACCTTTCTCGAGCACGACGACCTGTACCAGGCCGGCGGGCACACCCACCTGCAGTTCGCGCCGGCGGTGATCGAGCCGCTCGCGGGGACGCGCAGCAACCACGAGGTGATCTGCGAGCTCGCCCGGCGCCTGGGCGCGCGCCACCCGGGCTTCGAGATGTCGGCACGCGAGATCGTCGATCGCACCCTGCGCCGCTCGGGCCTGCCGGGCGTCGACGAGCTGGCCCGCGATCGCTGGCACGACTGCGCACTGCCGTTCGAGACCGCGCACTTCCTCGACGGCTTCGAGACCCCGGACCGGCGCTTTCACTTCCATGCCGACTGGTCCCGCGTGGGGGCGCGACACGCCGGGCTGCCGTCCCTGCCCGACCACTGGGCGGTGATCGAGGCGGCCGACGAACAGCACCCCTTTCGGCTCGTCACCGCGCCGGCGCGCCAGTTCCTGAACACGAGCTTCACCGAGGCGCCCACCTCGCGGCGGCGAGAGGGGCGGCCCGCGATCAAGCTGCACCCGCTCGACTGCGCGGAGCTGGGGGTGGACGACGGCGACCTCGTGCGGGTCGGCAACCGACACGCCAGCCTGCGCGTCCACGCCCAGGCGTTCGACGGCGTGCAGCGCAAGGTGGCGGTGCTGGAGAGCATCTGGCCCAACGGCGCCTTTCCCGACGGCATCGGTGTCAACGCGCTCGTCAGCGCCGAACCGGGCGCTCCGCTCGGGGGTGCGGTGTTTCACGATACCGCCGTATGGGTGCGGGCAGACTCGCCCGCGCCGTAGTCCCGGGGGCGGCGGCGGCACGGTCAGGCGCGCGAGAAATACCCGGCGAGAAAAGTACCGAAATCGACCGTGTCGGCCGCCTCCAGCGCCGCCTGCTCGGCCAGCGACTCACGCGCCAGTCGCTCGAACTTCGCCCGCTCCGCGGGGCTCGGCGGTCGGGCACGCATGGTTTCGCTGTGCGCACGCGACCAGCGCATCGCGCAGTGGTAGAACCCTTCGTCGTGCTCGCGCATGTCGCGCAACACCGCCGCCGAGGGCGTGGCGTCCGCATCGAGCACCTTGGCCTGCTGCGCAAGCGCGGCGGCGGCGAAGTGCGACCCGCCGGTGTCGGCGTCGAGCGACGCCGCCAGCGCGGCGACGCACTCGAGGACTTCCCCGGCCCACTGTCGCAGGCCGATCTCACGCCCGTCGCGTACCAGCTTCAGTTCGGGGTCGCGACCGCCGAGCGCGGTGCGCTGCATGTTGGCGCTGATCGCCTGGCGTTCGGCGGTGTCCATCGGCGGGCTTTCCTGCAGCAGGCAGAAGGCGAGCAGGGTCTGCAGGAAATGCAGCTGTGTCTCGTCGACCCCCAGCGGGTGGAAGGGCGAGACGTCGAGCGAACGCAGCTCCAGGTATTGCACGCCGCGCTGCTCGAGCGCCGCGGTGGGCTTCTCCAGGCGCCTGGCGACCTGCTTCACGCGCACGCTGCTGTAGTACTCGTTCTCGATCTGCAGGCGATTGGCGTTCAGCTGGCGGTACTCGCCGTCGACCTCGACGCCGATCTCCTGGTAGGGCGGGCAGGGCCTGGTGATCGCCGCGCGCAGGCTCGCGACGTAGCCGGCGAGCGAGTTGTAGTCGACCTCGACGCCGCACTTGCCGCCCTGGTCGTTCTGGTAGCCGATGTCGCTCATCCTGAGCGAGGTCGCGAACGGCTCGTAGCGGGTCGAGGCGTTGTAGGTGCTCAGCCGACGCTGGCGCCCGGAGAAGAACGAGTTGCACACCGCCGGCGACGCGCCGAACAGGAAGGGCACCAGCCAGCCCACCCGCAACAGGTTTCTGGTGAGGCTGAAGTAGGCCTCGTCGATCAGCTCGCGCCCGGCGCGCCGATCGCCGGCGAGGTCGGCGAACGCCGGCCAGAAAGCGTCGGCGAACGAGTAGTTGAAATGGATCCCGGCGATCACCTGCATGGTCTTGCCGTAGCGGTAGGCGAGCCCACGCCGGTAGACGTGTTTCATATGCCCGACGTTCGAGGTGCCGTAGCGGGCGATCGGGATGGACGCCTCGCCGTCGACCACGCACGGCATGCTCGCCGCCCACAACAAGTCCTCGCCGATGCTGGCGTAGACGAAACGCAGGATGGCGCCGAGTTCGTCGAGCACCTCGCCCGGTCGATGGCGCGGGGCGGTGATCAACTCCAGCAGCGCCTCGGAGTAGTCGGTGGTGATGCTCGGGTGGGTAAGCGCGGCACCGAGCACCTCGGGGTGGGGCGACTGGCTGATGGTGCCGGACGGGGAGACCCTCAGGCACTCGCGTTCGAGTCCCATCCGGCCCTCGCGCAGCAGCGCGACCGCGCCGGCCTCCACGAGGCCCGCCAAGCGTTGATAGAAGCTGTCGTACACCGGCGCCGCCCGTCGTCGCCCCGGGCTTGCCCCGGAAAGCCGCGCATTCTGCCGCATCCGCCGCGGAAAAACGAGCCGGTTTGTACCGCGGCGCGCGCCACGCTACAGTAGCCGCTCGGCGCCTCGGCACTCACGGCAACGGCGATGCACGACAAGAAGACCTCCGGCGAAACCCTGGAACGCACGCTGCGCGACCTGCGCGCCGCGTCGCGGGTGCGCGCCCGGCGCCTGCAGCAGACCGGCCGCCTGGTGGCCTTCGTCTGCCTGCTGCTGTTTCTCGCGGTCTCCCTGCTCGCGGCAACCGAGGTCTGGGCCAGCCTCGCCGCGCCACTCTACGCGCTGCCCGCCTTCGCCGCCCTGGCACTCGCCCTGCAACGCATCCTCGGCCTGCGCGTGCGCGGCGGGCGCCTCGGCGCCGGGCGCGGTCCGGCGGCGCGCTGGTGGTGGGTGGCGGGTGCCAGCCTGCTGGTGCTGTGCGTGCTGCGGGGCATCGGGCTGGCCTGAGCACGCGCCCGCTCGCGGTCGCTTTTGGCGGGATGGCAAGTTACCATCTCGCGCACGCCGGGCGGCGCGGCGCGCCGCACCATCCCGCCAGCCGTCGGACAACGGTCAGCGCCATGAGCAACAACAACAACCCCCGTCCCGAGCGATACCTCGCGGTGGCCCTCACCGTGCTGGTGCTGGTTGCCGCCGGCCCGTCGCGCGCCGACGCCATCACCGACATCCGCGCCCGCGGCGTCGTGCTGGTCGCGGTGTCAGACGACAACCCCCCTTACAGCTTCCGCGACCGCAACGGCCAGCGCCTGGGGCTCGAGCCGGACCTGGCCGCCGACATCGCCGCCACCCTGGGCGTCGGCCTGCGCCTGGTTCCGGTAGACCTCACCGGTCGCATCGAAGCGCTGCTCTCGAACCGCGCCGACGTGCTGCTCGCCGGGCTGGTGCGCAACCGGCGAATCGAGCGCGCCGTGCACGCCGTCAGCCCGCCCTACTACGCCTCGGGGAGCGCGGTACTGGCGCGCAAGAGCGAGAAGTTCCGGCGCTGGGCCGACCTCGCCGGCGTCGGCGTTTGCAGCATCGAGGGCGCCCCCCACAACGAGAAACTGGCCGGCGACTACGGCGCCGAGGTGATCGGCTTCAAGGCCGTGGGCGATGCGTTCGACGCGCTCGAGGCAGGCGCGTGCCGGGCGTTCGCCTACACCGACTCGGTGCTGCTGCGCGAGCTACGCAGCGACCCGCGCTGGCAGGACTTCGAGCTGCCGCTGCCGGCGGGCGACGAGTCGCCCTGGGTGATCGCCACCCGGCCGGGCGAGCCGCTGTTGAGCGCGGCGCTGTCGGGCATCGTGCTGCGCTGGCACCGCAGCGGGCTGCTGTCGACCCTGGAGGACAAGTGGAAGATCCCGCGTACGCCGTTCGTCGAGACCGCGCAGGGCATCTACCGCTAGCGCGGCGCGCCCGGGAGGTTTCGCGCCATCGCTGAGAGCCCGCGTTCGAGCGCCCTGGTCGTCGACGCCAGCCGGTCGGTGGCCCTGCTGCTCAGCTCCTACGTGCGCCTGGCGGTCGGCACCGAGGCGGAGATCGCGCACGATCGCGCCGGGGTCGAACAGGCGCTCGCCGTCGACCCGGCGCGTTTCTACGTCGCCTGCGTGGACCTCAACGTGCCCGACGCTCCCGACGCCCTCGTCGACACCCTGCTCGCCCACGACATCCCGGTGATCGTGCAGACCGACGCGACCGATCTGCCGGTGCGCGACGCACTGCTCGACAAGCCGATCATCGAGTACATCGTGCGCGCCGGCACCGGTGAGATCGAGTACGTGACCAATGTCATCCATCGCGTCTACAACAACCGCTTCATCGAAGTGTTGATCGCCGACGGCTCGGCGCAGTACCGCGAATACCTGCGCGACCTGCTGCGTATCCAGCAGTACCGCACTTTCGAGGCGGCGGACGCGGAGCAAGTGCTGCAGGTGCTCGAAGCACACAGCGGCATCCTCCTCGCGATCCTCGACCACGGGTTGCCGGGCATGGACCCGCTGGCCCTGCTCGGGCGGATTCGCGAGCGCGTCCGACGCAGCGAGCTGGCCGTCCTCGCCCTTGCCGAGGCCGGCGACGCCCGGCTGGCGGCGAAGCTGCTCAAGTTCGGCGC
>JBFJWO010000164.1:0-9896 GCA_041623575.1 Gammaproteobacteria bacterium | reverse complement strand
CGGTCGCGATGTCCACGTAGCCTTCCACCGAATCGAGGACCCGCCCGTCCACGGTGATCTCCAGCGAACCGTCGGGGTTCTCGGTCGCGGCAAACACGAAATCGCGCGTCGCCGCCTGGCGCCCCGTCAGGTTGTCGACGACCACGAAGTCGAGCGTCACGCGGCTTTCGGTCGGCGACAGCGTTCGTCCCCGCAGGGTGCCGCCGAGCGTGATGTCCAGCCCTTCGGCGCGAATGCTCAGGCGCGAATAGGTGATGGTGATGTCGTCCTGCGAGCCGACGGCGCGGACCTCGCCGTCGATCACGAGCCCGAAGAAGTTGTCGCAGGCGTCGAAGTCGAACACCGCCGAGTTCTCGGTCTCGGTCAGCACCAGGCGGCCCGACACCGAGCAGTCCTGCGTGCGGGTCTCGAACGGCGCCACGCGCGCGGACTGCTTGCGCCCGGCCCGCTGGTGCGCTTCGTGGTAGATCTCGAGCAGGCGCTGCGCCAGCGCGCTCGCGCCCGCCGAGCCCGGCTGGGGCACGCTCTCTGCGAACGGCACGAAACTGCTTTCCTCGGCCGACAGCGCGGCGTTGCCGAGGCGGGTGGCATTCTGCTTGGTGATGTCGGCGGGGTCGGCGTTACCGGTGTAGGCGACGCCGCCGCTCAGCCCCGACCCGCCGCCGCTCTCCGAGCAGCCGGCGAGGCCGAGCAGCGCGGCGATCACGAGCAGGGTGGCGACAGGGGCGCGGGGCGTGCTCATCGCGAACGGCCTCCGGGGTGTTTGGACGACGGCCGCCAACTCTATAACGGGCGCAGGGATCGTGACAGGTCGAAGTCCCGGCATTGCCGGCCAGTTCACATTCGGCGCCCGCAGTGTGACGCAGCGCACGCCGCCGGGCGTTTCAGCCGCCGTGCTCGACCAGTTCCAGCAGTTCGCGCGTGAGGGCGACGGTGCCCTGGTCGCCGCCGAACTCGGCCGGGCGCAGGCGCGCCTCGGCGAAACCCTCCTCGACCGCCGATTCGATGAGTCGTGCGGCGCGCGCGGGAGCCTCGTCGTGCGCGCGCTCGGCCAGGTAGTCGAGCATCAGCGCCGCGCTGAGGATGGCCGCCAGCGGGTTGGCCTTGTCCTGCCCGGCGATGTCCGGGGCGCTGCCGTGGGCGGGCTGGAACAGGCCGTGCTCGTCGCCGATCTCGGCGCACGCCGCCATTCCCATGCCGCCGACCAGTCCGCCGGCCAGGTCGCACAGGATGTCGCCGAACATGTTCTCCATGACCAGCACGTCGAAATCCCAGGGCTTGCGGATCAGGTCGAGTGCCTGCGCGTCGACGTAGTTGCAGGCGTGCGCGATGCCCGGAAAACGCTTCGCGCGCTCGAGAAAGATCTGCCGGAACAG
This sequence comes from Gammaproteobacteria bacterium, assembly GCA_041623575.1. Taxonomy (GTDB): domain Bacteria; phylum Pseudomonadota; class Gammaproteobacteria; order JAHELT01; family JAHELT01; genus JAHELT01. The sequence continues at coordinate 8,520 of JBFJWO010000164.1, read as the reverse complement.
CGCCATCGAGTGGAACACGTTGGCCTTGTCGACGCAGGTCACGAGCCCCTTGCCGCCCCGCTGCCTGCGTTTTTCCGCCAGGCGGAATGCGAAATCGTGGAGTTTCTCGGTGGTCGGGCGGGTGATCCGCAGCACGTCGCGGACTTCCCGGTCGTTGACCACCGGGCTGCGGTTGTGCACGGCCGCCGAGTAGAACAGTCCCTCGGTGGATTCGCGCAATACCACGAGGTCGATCTGCGCCGCGCGCGGATCGGCCAGGCGTCGGGGCGCATTGGGATAGGCCTTGACCGGGCGCACGCCGGCGTAGAGTTGCATCTGTTCGCGCAGGCGCAGGTGCGGTGCGATCTCGGTGCCGTCCGCGTGGCGTACCGCCGGCAACCCGATGGCCCCGAGGAAGATCGCGTCGCTCGCAGCCGCCGCGTCCTCGGCGCCCGGCGCGATGTCGCGCCCGGTCTCGCCGAAATAGCCGGCACCGGCATCGCGGTGATCGTACTGGATGGCGAAACCGCCGACCCGGCGCTGCGCCGCATCCACGACCGCGAGCGCGGCGCGCGTGACGTCGACCCCGATGCCGTCGCCCTCGATCACCACTACCTCGAATCGCTTGTCCGCCATCGCTGCCGCCCGGGAAATAACGTATACATTATCACAGCCCGCGCGGCTCGCGGAAAGACGCCGGGCGCCTTGCAGGGGAGTTCTGCGGTGCCGCCGCGGTGACGGGGCTCGCCGGACGATTGCCGGCCCGCTCGGGCCGGTGGGCGGCGAAGTTTCCCGCTCGCGTCTCGACCCGTGTCCGGGCGCGGCGCCTCAGCCCGGCGAGTCGGCGGCGAGGTTGCGCATTGCCGAGGCGGCCGCCTCGCGCACCGCGTCCCGGGTCGCATTCAGGATCTGCAGGCGGTCGAACACCTCCGGGTCGTCGCGCAAGACCCGGCGCAACGCGGCGCCGAACGCCATACGGACCTCGGTCCCGATGTTGAACTTGCACACGCGCGATTCGCGCGCGAGACGGCGGCGTTCGCCCAGCGCGATGCCACTGCCGCCGTGCAGGACCAGCGGTACCGTGGTGGCGGCTTCGATCGCGCGCAGGCTCGCCCAGTCGATCACCGCCGCGCGTGTCTGCTGCAGGTGCACGTTGCCGACCGACACGGCCAGCGCATCGACGCCGGTCTGCGCCGCGAAGCGCCCGGCCTCCCCGGCGCTCGTGATCGCACCGGCGTCGCCGCCGGCGTAGCCGACCACGCCGACTTCCCCCTCGACCGAAACGCCGGCCGCGTGCGCGACTTCCACCACGCGGCAGGTGGTCTCGATGTTCGCAGCCAGCGGATCGTGCGAGCCGTCGTACATGACGGAGGTGAAACCGTGATCGAGCGCCGCGCGGCAGTCTTCGTACGAGCGGCCGTGATCGAGGTGGCAGACCACGGGCACGTCGGCGTTGTCGGCGAGGTGGCGGAACATCGCCCCCAGCACCGCGAGCGGCGTATGGCGGCGGCAGCCGGGGCCGGCCTGCAGGATCACCGGCAGGCGCAGTGCCTCGGCCGCTTCGACGAAGGCGCAGGCGTCTTCCCAGCCGAGCACCACCAGGCCCGCCACCGCGTAGCGCCCGGCGAGTGCCGGCTCGAGCACCTCGCCGAGCGTCGCCGCGCTCACTTGAACCTGGCGATCATGTCCTTGATGCCGGGGATGGTCTCCACCTGGTAGGCGTGCTCGGGCTGGAAGTACTGCACCAGCGGGCGCTGGCGCCGGCCGCCGAGAATCGTGAAGTAGTACATCTCGTAGCCGGGCGCGGCGACGCAGGGGTGGTAGCCTTTGGCGAACGCGAACGTCGAGCCGTCGACGATGTGGAACGCCTCGCCGATCTCGCCGTCGTTGCGTTGCAGCAGCTGCATGCCGAACCCCTGTCGGGGCCGGAAGCGAAAGTTGTAGACCTCGTTGTGACGTGTTTCCTCGGGCGGTCGGTCGGTGTCGTGCTTGTGCGACGGGAACCCGGACCAGCCGCCGGCGCCGACGGTGTAGAGCTCCGACACCAGCAGGCGGCTCACCCGCCCCGCCTGGCGCTGACCGAGGATGTGCTTGATCTTGCGATGGGTCTTGGTGTCGTCGGAGCCGTACTGGATGAAGTCGATCTCGTCGCTGCGCACCGCGAAAGGCGTGAACTCCTCGTGGCAGCGCGCGCCGGCGACGAACACCTCGGCGGTCTCGGAAGCGCCGATCAGGCGCGCCTTGCAGCCGGCCGGGATGTAGACGCCTTCGGGCTCGCCGTCCCACACGTCGGCGCCGCGCCCGCCGATGCCGGCGAAGTGCTCGCCCTCCGCCTCGACGTCGACGCTGCCGGTGGCCGGCACGATGCAGGTCTCGTAGCCCGGCGTGCGGTACTCGAAAGCCTGGCCGCGGGTGAGTTTCACGATGTTGAAATAGGTCAGCGGGACGGTCGGGTCGTTGACGTCGATGATCGCCGCGTTGCGGTTGTCAAAAGGCGGAATGTGCATGCGTGCTCCCCGCGGCGGGCAGGCTCGGCGAGCGCCCGGCGATGAAAATGTCCAGTTCCTGGCGCGTCGGCATGGCCGACGCACACCCCGCGCGCGAGACCACCAGCGCCGCGGCGGCGGACCCCAGCGCGAGTGCTTCGGCAAGGTCGTCGCCGGCGGCCAGCGACGCCATGAGCGCGCCCATGAAAGCATCGCCGGCGCCGAACGGCTTGGCCGTCTCGACGGGGTAGATGCCGGTGCGCAGGACGGCCTCGTCTGCGAACGCCCAGGAGCCCTCGGCGCCCATCTTGTAGATCACCAGGTGCGCGCCCGTCGCGCCGAGCGAGCGAGCGCAGGTCAGCGCGTCCGCCCCGTCGCTCAGCACAGCGAACTCGGCGTCGTTGCCGATGACCACGTCGCCGAGCGCCGCCGCCTCGCGATACACGGCGCCGGCCACCTGCTGCGAGGGCCACGAGTAGGCACGGTAGTCGAGGTCCAGCACGGTGACGGTGCCGGCGTCGCGTGCCAGCGCCAGGGCCTCGAGCACCGCGCCGCGCGAGGGTTCGCACACCAGTGCCGTACCGGTCACGATGACCGCGCCGGTGGCCCGGAAATCGATCGAGCGCACGTCGCCCGCTTCGAGTTCGAGGTCCGCCGCGCCGTTGCGGTAGATGACCACTTCGCAATCCTCGGGCCGGGTCTCGGCCAGCGCCAGCGTGTTGCGGGCGTCGCCCCCGACCGCGCGGCACATCGAGCAATCGACCCCGTAGGCCTGCAGTGTCTTGCGGGTGAAACGCCCCACGGGATCGTCGGCCAGGGGTGAAACGACGGCCGCCGACGCGCCGAGACGGGCCAGTGCCACCGCGATATTGCCCGCCGAGCCGCCGACGTCGGCACGGAAGGCGTGCGCGTCCTCGATGCGGGTGCCGTCCGGTTGCGGGTAGAGGTCGAGGCCGGCGCGCCCGATGACCGCGAACCGGTTGCGCCGCAGGCGGCCGAGTAGTGTCTGCATGCTGAAGTGCTGTGTCGCCGGTGCGCCGCATCCTAGAGGAGGCAGCGCGTCGAAGCAATCGGGCGCCAGCGGGCGGGTGGCCGGCTCGTCGTCTGGACGATGCCCGGCAAAAGTGGCCGGGCGGTGGATCGACACCCGGTTCTGCCTGCTGTGGCGGCGGGTATGAGCGGGTATAGTCCCGCGCTGACGCCCTTGGCGGGGATACGCGTGATGTCCGGACCCCGTGACCAGCCTTCGAGTGCGGCGGGCCGCATGAGTCATTCGAACACGGGCCCCTCAGTCAGTCTTCGTCGATGTTCCACGGGATCCCGACAGACATGAGCTATCTGGAACTCGTCGCGTTGCCAATCCTGGTCGCCGGTTTCGTGGTGGCATTCTCGATCCAGTCGAGACTTCACAAATACGTTTCCCGGGAGAAGGTCGTGGCGGCGAAGGACGTCACGCGGCTTTGGAGAGGCGCCGTTCCGCCCAAGGAAGTCCTCGATGATCGAGGTCTGAATCTGTACAGGCTGTTCAGGTTGGCGATGGCGGTGTGTTTTGCAGCTCTACTTGCGTTCGTCGCTGGTGGAATCGCCGACGTGGCCAGCCGGGTCAGTGGGTGATGAGGTTCGCTCACCGTTGCGCTGGAGTCGGCGCAGGAAAGCACTCTGAGCCTCGAGCAGGCAATGTCGCTCGAACTGCCGGGAGCAGCTCGGCGCGCTCGGGCAGCCGCGCCGTGACCGGTAGCCTGCGTCGGGCTGCAAGGTCGGCACGGGTGTGTCGACTGCCGTTGATGGTTGCAGTCTTCGCGGCTTCCCCGGCCTGTTTTTCGCAGCCCCCGGTTCCGTTGTCGCCGGGCTTGTACGAGGTGACGACCGAGACCCTGCTGCCTAACCTGCGAGAGGCGCTGCGGTACGCGACGACCAGGGTTCGCCAGTGCCTCGGCCCCCGCCAGCCCGCCTCGCTGTTCCCGCTGCTGGCTCATCGGTCCTTCGCCGGCTGCACGCTCGCCGACCCGCCGTCCTCCGTCGGCGAGGCAACCTACGTCCTCGTGTGCGCGAATCCCGAGGTGGCGTCGGGTACGGCGAGCTTTTATCTTGCGCCGGGCCGCTTCAGCGCGGTCCTGGAGGTCAAGATGGGCGGCAAGAACATGACGTTTTCACAGCGGGTTCACGGCCCGCGACTGCGGGCGTGCGCCGCGGGACCCGAGCGTGCGGATTCCCTGGAGGGTGGCTCCTGACGTTTCGTCGGCCCGCGTGCCGGCCCGCCAGGCGGGGCGCCGGCTAGCGGCCGCCGGGCCCGGCATTGCCGGCGCGCGCGGCATCGAAGAAGCGTTGGTCGCCCACCTGCCCGCCCTTCAGGACGATCTCGAGCCCGTCGAGGCGCGCGTCATGCGAGTGTGCGCGACACAAGGGGCCGCCGGGGGCGAGCGGCGCGAGCAGCGTGAGCGCGTGGACGTCGAGTTGACGCGTGGCATGACCGGAGGTGTCGCCGCCGGCGACGACGACCCGCGTGAGCGACTCGCGCTCGATCAGGGTGCGCAGGATGACGCCCAGGCGCTCGCCGAGCCGCCGGTTGAATGCGCCGTCCGCGCCAGCCTCGGGTGCGACGAAGCCCGCGCCGCGCCCGAGCGCCGAGTAGAGCACCACGCTGCGCCCGGCTCGCAGTTCGCGCCCCGCGGCATCGCACGCCGCCTGCACGGCTGGCTGGTGCGCGCCGCTCGAGGCGAGCGCCCGGGCATCGAGTTCGACGCTCGCGTAACCGTTGTCGCGCGCCCAGCGGATCTGGCGCTCGGTGACCGGTGAGCAGCTGCCGCAGACCACCGCGATCCGCTCCGCCGGCGCGGCGCGCGGCGGCGCTGGCGCCGGCGGGATGACGCCGGCGGCGCGCCAGTGTGCGACCAGCGCGTATTCGAGCCCCGACGAGCCGGCGACGAATGCGCACCCCGGCGCACGTCGCTCCCAGACGAGCCTTCCCGCCTCGCCGAGGCTGGCTTCGTCGAGCACGTCGAACAACACGACGCCCGGGTGTGCGGCCAGCACCTCGTCGACGCGACGCTCGAGCCCGGCGCTGCGCAAGGCGAGGATGTCGACCAGCGCGATGTCGAGGTCCGTCTGCGCGCCGAGGTGGCGGCGCAGGTCGGCCTCGGCCATGGGCGTCACCGGGTGCACGCTCATCACCGGGTGGCGGTCGATGCGCCAGGTCTCGCCCTCGAAGGTGGCGAACAGGTTGCCGAACGCGGTGTAGCGGCGCAACGCCGGTGCGCCCACGATCAGCGGGACCGGGAGTGCGCCGAACACCGAGCGCCCGATCTCGATGGCGCGCCCGATGCTGCCGACGCGCGGTGCGCTGTCGAAGGTCGAGCAGACCTTGTAGTGACACAGCGGTGCACCCAGCGCGCGTAAGGACTCGAAAACGGCGGGCAGCTCGCGCGTCATCCACTCGGGCGTGCGGCTGCGGCTGGTGCCCGCCAGGCCGATCGCGCGCACGCCCGCGAAGCCGGTCAGGTCCTGCGCCCGCGGCGGGCGCAGGAACAGCACCGCCGGGACGCCGTTGAGCGCCAGCGCTTCCATGACGTCGGTGGACCCGGTGAAGTCGTCGCCATACCAGGTGAGCAGCAGATCGCCGCTCATGCGCCGAAGCGTTCCAGGGCCTCGCGCAGTTCCCGGTGATCGCGCGCGTAGCGTTCGAGCGCGATGCCCTGTTCGGCGGCCTCCCAGGCCTGGCGCACACTGCGCACGCCCGCCGCGATCCCGCCCGGGTGCCCGGCGATGCCGCCGCCGCAGGTGTAGAGGAGATCGGTGCTGCCGAGCGCCGCGAGCGTCGCCGGCGCCTGCACCGCGGTCTGGCCGGACGAGAACACCGGCAGCACCTCGCAGCCCCTCCCCGGCAGCGCGAACATCGGGCGCAGGCATTCGCGGGCCGAGGCGATCACCGACTCGTCGCTCTCGCAGAACTTGTTGCCGAGGCCGTTGACGTGCATGTGATCCGCGCCGGCCAGGCGGTAGAGCTTCTGGTAGGCGACGTAGCTCATGCCGAGGTGCGGCGAGCGGCTGTAGAGCCCCCAACCGTTGCGATGCGCGTGGATCGGCAGCTCGCTGTAGCTGCGCAGGTGCGCTAGCCCCGGCAGGCCGATGCTGTTGAGGCTGACCATCACGCAGGTCCCGCCCGCAGCCAGCACCGTATCGTGATGACGGCGCATGGCGTCGATCTCGCCGGTGATGTTGAAGGCGTACATCGCCTTGCGTCCGGTGCGCCCGGCCTGCTCCTCGAGCACCGGCATCACCGCGGCCACCCGCTCGGCGAGCGGATTGTGCGGCCCGTCGGCCTGCAGCTCGTCGTCCTTGATGAAATCGATGCCGCCCTCGGCCAGGGCGCGCGCGTGATCGGCGGTCGCGGCGGGTGTCAGGCCCACGCTCGGCTTGACGATCGTCCCGATCAGCGGCCCGGCGGCGACGCCGCTCAACCGCCGGGTGCCGGCGACGCCGAACTGCGGCCCCGCGTAGGCGCGGGCGAAAGACTCGGGCAAGGTGAGGTCTAGCAGGCGCAGGCCCGAGAACTGGCGCAACTCGAACAGGTTGCCGGCCACCGTGGCGAGCAGGTTCGGCAACGACGGCCCCATGTTGGTGAGCGGCCAGGACAGCTCGACCGTGGCGCTGCGGTACACGGGTCGCGCGCCGGCGTCCGCCGGCACCGCGGCGCCGGGCAGGGCCGGGCGATCGCTCTGCCCGGTCTGCTCGAGGCGTTCCACCCGGGCCGCGTGCGCTTCGCGCAGGGCGTCGGTTTCCCCTGCCACACGGGTGAAAGTGCCGGTAGACTGCTCGCCGGCCATGGCGGCCGCGGCGTCCTGCAGCGGGAAGGCGGTTTCGATGCGGTAGGTGGCGTGCACCCGTTCGGTCATGGGCTCGTTCCCATTCGGCGACGCGACCCGCGGACGGGTCAAATCCGAAATTGAGATTCCGGCCGCGATGGGCTAGGCTTATACACTCATCATACCAGTAGGGTCAACCGAGCCGGCGTGACCGCGGCGGCGCAGCGCGGGGAGACGCGAGCATGACCACCATTGCCTTGATCGGCGCGGGCGGCAAGATGGGCTACCGCTTGTCGCGCAATCTGCAGGGCTCGGCGTTCGAGGTCCGCCACGTCGAGGTCAGCGAAGCCGGGCGCGCCCGCCTGGCCGCGGAGCTCGGCATCGACTGCGTCAGCGCCGAGCAGGCGCTGGACGGCGCGCGGGCGGTCATCCTCGCCGTCCCCGACACCCTCATCGGCAAGGTCTCCGCGAGCCTCTCGCCGCTGCTGGCGAGCGGGACCATGGTGATCACTCTCGACGCCGCGGCCCCGTTCGCGGGGCACCTGCCGCAACGCGAGGACCTCGAGTACTTCGTCACCCATCCGTGCCACCCGCCGATCTTCAACGACGAGAGCGACCCCGCGGCGCGTCACGATCACTTCGGCAGCCTGCACGCACGCCAGAGCATCGTCTCGGCGCTCATGCAGGGGCCGGACGAGGCCTTCGACCTGGGCGAGCAGATCGCGCGCACCATCTATGCCCCGATCCTGCGCTCGCACCGGGTCAGCGTGGAGCAGATGGCGCTGCTCGAGCCGGGCCTGTCGGAAACGGTCTGCGCGACGCTGCTGACGGTGATGCGCGAGGCCATGGACGAGGTCGTGAACCGCGGCGTGCCGGCCGAGGCGGCCCGCGACTTCCTGATCGGGCACATGAACATCATCGGCGCGGTGGTGTTCGACGAAGTCGAGGGCGTGTTCTCCGACGCCTGCAACAAGGCCATCGAGCAGGGCAAGGCGCGGCTGATGCGCCCGGACTGGAAGTCCGTGTTCGAGCGCGAGCAGATCGCCGAGAGCATCCGGCTCATCACCTGAGCCGGGCCGGCGCGGCGCGTTGCCCATGGGATCCGACGAAGTCATTCCACGCCGCAAGCTCGCCGACCAGGTGCTCGAGCGCCTGATCGAGCTGATCCGCGGCGGCCAGCTCGCGCCCGGCGACAAGATGCCCTCCGAGCGTGCACTGATGCAGCGCTACGGGGTCGGGCGGCCCGCCGTGCG
>JBFJWO010000163.1:0-9917 GCA_041623575.1 Gammaproteobacteria bacterium | reverse complement strand
GGCCGTGCGGGCGCCCGCACGGCCGCGGACGCACCGTCGCTCAGTCGAGCGGTGAGAGCGAGATCGGTGCGAGCACCTTCTCGACCGCCGGCTCCAGCGTCAGCGGCTGAGCGGCGAGCGAGGGCGCGTACAGCAAGGTCCCGAGTTCCGCCGAGGGTTCGCTGAACGAACCGTCGCCGTTGCCGAGCATGACCGAGACGGTGGCGCCGTCGGGGTCGCGCACCACAGTGACGATGTCGACGATCAGGTCACCGTTGACGTCGCGGATCGCGAGCTCGAAGCCGTCGTCGTCATCGTCGGACCCGGGGAGCAGATCCTGGCCGAGCTCGAGGCTGCTGGTCAGCTTGTTGGCCAGCCACGACTCGTCGTTCTTGTCGCAGTCCTGGAAGTCGACGTGGTGCAGGTGCGCGTGGGTTGCATCGAGCTTCACGGTGTACGTGGTGGTGCTGTCGCAGGAGAAGGTGTCCGCTGCGACGGGCTGGCCGGTCTTTGCCCCGCTGGAGGTGGTGTCGTAGACCTTGTACCAGGCGATCCCGTCCGGATCACTGATCTTGATGTGCACTCGCCCCCCGATGGTGCCGCTCTCGACCTTGCCGCGTTGATCGGCGGCGTTGGCGAGGCCGGGCGCGGCGAGCAGCGCGGCACTGAGCAGGGTGGCGAGAGCGAACTGCGGGGGGTGTTGGTGTTGCGGGTTCATCGCGTTGTCTCCATGTAGGCTGAGTCCGTGAATGCGACGCCCGCGTCTGCGGCGGGCATCGTGGTCCGGTACGACCCGCACGGGCCGGTTGGACGGGTGGCAGGCAGGTGAATATTTCCCTTGACGTCCCCGCGGGCGGGCAGGGCTTGCGTATAATTGCGCGCTTGCCCGCCGCCGCCGGCGGGCCCAACGCGGCTGCGAATCGCTTGAACCCCGGACTCGACAAGCTCCACCCCTACCCGTTCGAGAAGCTGACGGCCTTGCTCGATGGCGTGACGCCGCCCGAGGGCGTCGAGCCGATCGCGCTGTCGATGGGGGAACCGCAGCATCCCTCCCCGCCGCGCGTGCTGGAGGTGCTGCGCGAGTCGCTGGGTGAACTCGGCCGTTACCCCGCCACGCGCGGGCTGCCGGAACTTCGCGAAGCCATTGCCGGCTGGCTCGAGCGCCGCTTCGCGCTGCCGGCGGGGAACGCCGATCCCGAGCGCCACGTGCTGCCCGTGAACGGTACGCGAGAAGCGTTGTTCGCCTTCGCCCAGTGCGTGCTGGACCCGGGCCGCGGCGCCCGCCCGCTGGTGTTGCTGCCGAACCCCTTTTACCAGATCTACGAGGGCGCAGCGCTGCTGGCCGGCCTCGAGCCCTACTACTACGACGGCGACGCGCACACCATCGACGAGCAGGTGCTGGCACGCGCGCAACTGCTGTACCTGTGCACCCCCGCCAATCCCACCGGCCGGGTGCTCGAGGCCTCGTCCCTGCAGCGCCTGCTGGAACTGGCCCGGCGTCACGACTTCGTGATCGCCTCCGACGAGTGCTACTCGGAGATCTACTTCGACGAGTCGCGCCCGCCGGGCGGCCTGCTCGGCGCGGCGGCCGCCGGCGGCGACCCCGACTTCGCGCGCTGCCTGGTGTTCCACAGCCTCTCGAAGCGCTCCAACCTGCCGGGGCTGCGCTCCGGGTTCGTGGCCGGCGACGCGCGCCTCATCGAGCGCTTCCACGCCTACCGCACCTACCACGGCTGCGCGATGAGCATCCCGGTGCAACGGGCCAGCATCGCCGCCTGGCTCGACGAGGAACACGTCGCCGCCAACCGTCGCCTGTACCGCGACAAGTTCGCACAGGCCCTCGGCGCACTCGACGGCGTCCTCGACGCGCGCCGGCCCGAGGCCGGCTTCTACCTGTGGCCACGCACCCCGGGTGACGACCGCGAGTTCGCGCGCAGACTCTACGCCGCTACCGGCGTAAAGGTGCTACCAGGGCAGTTCCTGAGCCGCGAGGCGAACGGGCGCGACCCCGGGCGCGAACGTGTGCGCATGGCGCTGGTCGCCGAACCGGCGCGCTGCGCCGAGGCCATGCGACGTATTGCCGACTTCCTGCGCTGACCCCGGAGCCTTCCATGCAGCACCTGATCGACATCATCGAAACGGCGTTCGAGAACCGCGCCGACCTGACCCCGAAGAACGCCCCGGGCGACATCCGCGAAGCCGTGGACGAAGCGCTCGGGCTGCTCGACGCCGGCACCGAGCGGGTGGCCGAACCGCTGGGCGAAGGCCGCTGGCAGGTCAACGAGTGGCTCAAGAAGGCCGTGCTGCTGTCTTTCCGCCTCGCCGAGAACGTGCCGCTCGAAGCGGGCTTCACCCGCTTCTACGACAAGGTACCGGCCAAGTTCGCCAGCTACGATGCCGCGCAGTTCGCCGCCTCCGGCGTGCGCGTGGTGCCGCCGGCCATGGCGCGGCGCGGCAGTTACGTCGCGCCCGGCGTGGTGATGATGCCGAGTTACGTCAACATCGGCGCCTACGTCGATTCGGGCACCATGGTGGACACCTGGGCGACGGTCGGTTCCTGCGCGCAGATCGGGCGCAACGTGCACCTGTCGGGCGGCGTCGGCATCGGCGGCGTGCTGGAACCCTTGCAGGCCTCGCCGACCATCATCGAAGACGACTGCTTCATCGGCGCGCGCTCGGAGGTGGTGGAAGGCGTGATCGTCGAGCGCGGTTCGGTGATCTCCATGGGCGTCTACCTCGGCCAGAGCACCCGCATCTACGACCGCGAAAGCGGCAAGATCCTCTATGGCCGGGTGCCGGCGGGATCGGTCGTGGTGTCGGGCAACCTGCCGGCGAAAGACGGCAGCCACAGCCTGTACTGCGCGGTGATCGTCAAGCGCGTGGACGAGAAGACGCGCAAGAAAGTCGGCATCAACGAACTGCTCAGGAACATCTGAGCATGGCAAGCCGCCGACTCACGCTCTACGGCCTGAAGAACTGCGACAGCACGCGCAAGGCGCGACGCTGGCTGCAGGAGCGCTCGATCGAGCACGGCTTCGTCGACGTGCGAGAGGACGGCGTGGCCGCGACGGACCTGCGCAAGTGGGTGCGCGAATGCGGTTGGGAGACACTGCTCAACCGGCGCAGCACGACCTGGAAATCGCTGGGCGAAGCCGAGCGCGCCGGCGTGGACGAAGCGCACGCGCTGGCGCTGCTGGAACGTCACCCCACGCTGATCAAACGCCCGGTGCTGGTGAGCCCGGCGGGGATCATCGTCGGCTTCGACGCACCCCGGTACGCGCGGGAGCTGGCGTAAAGGCGCGCCCGACGCCGTTCAGGCAGCCGAGGGATCGTGGCGCACGTGGCGCAGGAGCCAGGTGGCCAGCGCCGGCAGGATCAGGATCGCGGCCAGCATGTTCACCAGGAACATGAACGTCAGCAACATCCCCATGTCGGCCTGGAACTGCAGCGGCGAGAAGATCCAGGTCGCCACGCCGATCGCCAGCGTGATACCGGTGAACACCACGCCCATGCCGGCGCGATCGAGGGTCCCGATGTACGCGTCCTCCAGGGTGTAGCCCTCGGCGAGCAGGCTCTGGAAGCGGCTGTAGATATAGATGCCGTAGTCGACGCCGATGCCGACGCCGAGCGCCACCACCGGCAGGGTGTTGACCTTGAGCCCGATCTCCAGCACCGCCATCAACGCGTAGGCCAACAGCGACACCAGCGCCAGCGGCAGCACGATGCACAGGGTGCCGGCCACGGAGCGGAAGGTGACCAGGCACAACACGATGACGGAGGCGAACACGTAGAGCAGGATCGGGTACTGCGCCGCCGCCACCGCCTCGTTGGTCGCCGCCATCACCCCGACGTTGTTCGAGGCCAGCAGGAACTCGACCTCGTCGTGGGGGTTGGCGGCGCTGAACGTCTTCGACGCCCGCACGATCCCGGCGATGGTCTCGGCCTTGTGATCGCTCGTGAACAGGTACACCGGCATCACGCTGCAGTCCTTGTTCAGCAGCCCGGTGCTGGTCGGCACGTAGGCGACCGACTGCACCAGCACCTTCTCGTTGCGCGGCAGCACGCGCCACTTGAGGCTGCCCTCGTTCCAGCCGGCGTTGATGACCTTGGCGACCGCCGGCAGCGACACCGCGGACTGCACGCCGGGCACGTTGCGCATGTGCCACTCGAAGTCGTCGATCAGCGACATCACCTGGTGGTCGATGCAACCGTCCGCCCGCGTCTCGACGATCACCGACAGCACGTCCACGCCGATCGAGAACCGCTCTGTAATGACGGCCGTGTCCTGGTTATAGCGCGAGTCGGGGCGCAGTTCGGGGACGCCGGCGTGCAGGTCGCCGATCTTGACGTCCTTGCCCACCCCCACGCCGACGACCAGCAACACCGCCGCGCCGGCCAGCACGCCCACCGCGGGTCCGCGCCGCGCCGTGACGGCCACCCGCCGCCACACGGGCGCCATCCTTCCCGCGCGCGCTTCGAGCTTGCGCCGGTAGTCCTCGCCCATGTTCAGGTAAGAAGCGGCCACCGGCAGGAACACGAGGTTGGTGAAGATGATCACCGCCACACCGAGGCTTGCGGTGATCGCCATCTCCTGGATGATGCGGATCTCGATCAGCAGGATGGTGATGAAACCGATGGTGTCGCTCGCCAGCGCGATGCCGCCGGGCACCAGCAGGCGGCGGAAACTCGCGCGCGCCGCGCTCTCGCTGTCGGCACCGTGAAAGATCTCCGAGCGCACGGCGCTCACCATCTGCACGCCGTGGCTGACGCCGATCGCGAACACCAGGAACGGCACCAGGATGGACATCGGGTCGATGCCGAAGCCGAGCAGCGGCAACAGGCCCAGCTGCCAGACCACCGCCATCAGCGAGCAGGCGAGCGGCACCAGCGCGATCTTCAACGACTGGGTGTAGAGCGTGACCAGCAGCACGGTGATCACGAACGCGACGGCGAAGAACGACACCACGCGCGCCGCGCCGTCGGAGATATCGCCGATCACCTTGGCGAAACCGATGATGTGCACGTTCACGTAGTCGTCGCTGAACTTGACGCGCAGCGACTCCTCGAGGCGTCGCGAGACCTCCACGAGGTCGAGTTTCTCGCCCGTGTTGGGGTCGATCTCCAGCAACTGCGCGCTGATGATCGCACCGCTGAAGTCGTTCGCCACCAGCCGCCCGACGATGCCGGCCTTGAGCACGTTCTTGCGCACCTGCTCGAGGTCCTCGGGCGTGTTCTCGAAACGGTCGGGGATGACGTTGCCCCCGGAGATCCCGTCTTCGACGACCTCGGTGAAGCGCGTATTGGGCGTGTAGAGCGAGCTCACGCGCGCGCGGTCGACGCCGGGCAGGAAGAACACCTCGTCGGTGGCGGCCTTCAGCGTCTCGAAGAAACGCGGCGTGTAGATGTCGCCCTCGTTCACCGTCAGGGCCACGAGCACGCGGTTGGCGCCGCCGAACGTGTCGCGGTATTTCACGAACACCTTCATGTACTCGTGCTGCAGCGGCAACAGCTTGAGGAACCCCGCGTCGACCTGCAGTCGGGTGGCGGAGATGCCGAGCGCGACGGTGATCACTGCGAACACCGCGAGCACCGCGCGGCGGTGCCCGAACACCAGGTTCTCGAGCCGCGCGATCACGGCGCACCCTCCGCCGCCGGGGGCAGATCGGCGATGACCAGCCGGCGCACGCCCGCCTCGCCGCTCACCACCAGCGTATTCGCGTCGACGGCGAGTACCGCACTCAGACCTTCACGGCTCGGCAACTGGTAGCGGGTGAACTCCTCGCCCGCGCCGATCAGCAGCACACCGTCGAGGCCGACGATCACCTCGCGCCCGTCCGGCAGGCGGGTCGCGTCGGTGAGCATCGCCTCGGTGTCGAGGTCGAGCTGTACCCAGTTCTCGCCGGCGTCCACCGAGCGGAAGGCGTTGCCGCGCAGGCCGAACACGAGGTAGTCATCGGCGCGCGCCAGGGCGCCGAAAAAAGACCCCTCGTAGGGCGAGTCCAGCGTTTCCCAGCCGCCGCCGCGCCGGCGGTAGAGGAACCCGGCCTCGGCGGCGACCAGCAACTCGCCGCTGGCCGGCACCGCCAGCCGGTTGAGGTGGAAGTCGTCGTTGTCGTTCAGCGTCAACGGCTCCCAGGTGTCGCCGCCGTCGCCGGTGGCCAGCATGTAGGCATAGGCGCCCATCGCGATCCCGTTGCCGGCGTCGGCAAACCAGACGGTGAGCAACGGCAGTTCTTCCTCGGGGGCGGCGTGCACGCGCTCCCAGGTCTCACCGGCGTCGCGGGTGCGCAGGATCACCGCGTCGTGGCCTACGGCGTAGCCCGTGCGCGGGTCGGGGAAATGGACCGCGGTCAGCAGGCGGCGGGTCGGCGCCTGCACCTGGCGCCAGCGCCGCCCCTGGTCGTCGGACAGCAGCACGTGGCCGCGTTCGCCGACGCTCACCAGGCGTGCGCCCGCACGGGTCACGTCGAGCAGCAGCGAGCGCGAGGCGAGCGGCGCGATGACCGATTGCTCTTCCTCTTGCGCGCCGGCGGGTGCGGCGACTGCGAAGGCCGCGGCGGCAAGCAGCGCGCATCGGCCCGCTGCCGCCCACCGCCCGTGGTTCCTCACCGGCTGTCCCTGCGCGCTGCGGCGAAGCGGCGGCTAGCGTTTGCCCAGGTTGCGCAGGGCTTGGGTGGTGTAATCCCTGGGCGAGCGTTCGACGGTGAAGTCGTAGACCTGCGGCTCCTCGTTGTCGAGACCGATCGCGAGGTAACGCCCGGCCTGCAGATCGGTGTGCACTTCGAGCGTGGTCCACAGCGTCGGCAGGTCGTAGTAGTTGATCACGTGGCCCTCGGAGACGCGCCACAGCTGGTCGCGGTTGTCGTACTGATCGACCGCCAGGATCTGCCACGAGTCCTCGTCGATATAGAAGGTGCGGCGCTTGTAGATGTGCCGCGAGCCGGACTTGAGCGTGGCGTCCACCACCCACACGCGGTGCAGCTCGTAGCGCAGGTGCTCGGGGTCGATGTGCAGCGGCGTAAGGATGTCGGCGTAAGTGAGCTTGTTGCTGTGCAGCTTGTAGGAGTTGTACGGCACGTAGTATTCGCGCTTGCCCACCAGCTCCCAGTCGTAGCGCTCCGGGCTGCCGTTGAACATGTCGAACTGGTCGGAGGTACGCATGCCGTCGGCGGCCGTGCCCGGGTTGTCGAAAGCGACGTTCGGCGCGCGGCGCACGCGGCGCTGGCCGGGGTTGTACACCCAGGCCTTGCGGTGCTCGAGCGCCTGGTTGAGGGTCTCGTGCACCAGCAGGATGTTGCCGGCGAGGCGCGGCGGCGAGGTCACGTTCTGGATGAAGAACGCGATCACGTTGTCGAGTTCGGCCTCCTTGATGCCGGCGCGGCTGTACTGGAAGTAGAACTCGTCGTCGAACTTGACCAGCGTGTAGTCGCCGCCGCGAGTGGGCGCGGCCTGCGCGATGGTGCGCGAGGCGGCAACGGCACGAAAGCGCAGGATGTGGTTCCAGATCGCCTCCAGCCCGTTCCTGGGGATCGGGAACGGGATGCCCTCCACCGCGCCGGTGACGCCGTTGCCTCCCTCGACCAGTTCGGCGGTTGCCGCGACCTCGCGCGTGCGCTCGTAGATGCGCTGCGGAAAGGAGGCGCTGCGCCGTGTCGGATAGACGTGCATGCGAAACGTGTCCGGGTAGTTGGCAAACAGCGCGCGATGCCCCGCCGTCAGCTTGCTCTCGTGCTGCGAGAGATTGTCCGGCGTGATGGTGAAAGCGATCGCATCACCGGCGTACGGGTCCGGGTGGTGGGCGGGAGGCTTGTAACCGCCGGGCGCCTGGGTGATACCGCCCGTCCACTCGGGGATGGTGCCCTCGGCGTTGGCGGCGCGCTCGGCGCCGAGCGGCGTCAGGTCGGCGCCAAGGCGCGCGATCTCCGACGGCGAGAGGGCGGCGCCGGCGAGCGTGCAGGCCGCGGCCAGCGACAGGCCGGCGGCGCAGCGGGTCGTGAGAGTCGGCCGTGTTCGCATGGCACTTCCCCTAGAAAGAATACTTGACGTTGAACGCGATGAAGTCGCGGTCGTTGATCAGGTTGTAACGCCCGGCGCCGTCGTAGCGCGTGTAGCTGAGGTCGCCCGTCCACTGGTTGAGGTAGTCGGCGCCGAGCCCGAGGGTGAGCGCCTGGCGCCCTTCGAGGAAGTTGCCGCCCGGTCCCGGCGAGTTGCCGTTGACGTCCTCGGCCCAGGCGAGGTGCGGGGTCAGGTTCACCGAGCCGATGGCGTTGTCGTAGGTGAGACGCGCCAGCAGCCGGTAACCCCAGGAGTCGCGGTCGGCGAACGCCGAGGCCGGCTCGATGAGCCCCGCGCCCGGGCCGTGGCGGTCGGCGAGGTCCTGGTTGCCGCTGAGATAGGTGCCGGGCACTTCCAGGCGCAGCTCGTCGGTGTCGGGGAAGTCGTGCACGTAGGTGTAGCCGACCTCGCCTACGACGGCGAGCTGCGAGGCGCCGAGCAGGTTGCTGAACACCTTGGTGGCGGTGACCTGCAGCTGGGTGACGTCGCGCTGGATGAAACCGTCGACCACCGTCTCCGGGGTGCTCACGTTGGCCACCTGGTTGTTGCTGGCCAGGGTCGGGGAGATCGGCCCGAGCGCTGCGAACAGCAGCTCCGTCTCGTCGACCTGCAGCGGCACGTCCACGCGGTGGGAGACCTCGCCCTGCAGTGCCACGCCGCTGGTGCCGAGCAGGGTGTTGAAGCTCACGCCGAAGAGCTGGATGTCCTCGGGGTAGTCGATGAAGTACTCCGCGGTCTGGGCGTAGGCGTCGGTCGCGAACGCATCGACCGTGGCGCTGTCCCCGGCGTTGACGCCGGCATCGGCGTACACCTGACCGGCTGCCGCGATTCCCGCCGCGGTGCCGGTCCGCCCGCTGATGATCGGCAGCCGGCTGTGGTACTTGATGTAGTAGAAGCCGAACTCGGTGTCGTTCAGCTCCGGCGCGTACAGGCGGTAGGCGAGCCCGAACTGCCCTTCGTCCTCGGGCTCGTTGTCATCGCCTCGTGAAACGCTGAGGAAGTCCCCTTCGCCGACCGCGGTGAAGCCGAGCTGGAAGCGCTCGCCGTCGGGCCCGACCCCGTCGTTGGTGCTGAAATAGGTTCCCGAGGGGTCGACCACGGTCTCCTTCCAGGCGATCTGGTAGAACGCCTGGAGCGAGCCGTTGTCGCTGACCTCGAGCGAGGCCGACACGATCGGGATGGGCTCTAGCGCCTCGCGCAGCTCCGCGCCCGGCACCCGCAGGGCGGCCACGTCCACCGGGTTGATGGTGTTGATGCTGTTCTGGATGAACGTGCTCTCGCCCCAGCTCAGCACCTGGTTGCCGACACGCACCTCGCCGTGGCGCCGGTTCTCGCCCACCTCGAACTGCTTCCACACGTAGGCGTCGAGGATCTCGGCGTCGCGCCCGACCAGTTCCTCGGCCTCGTCGCCGAGCGGCGTGCGCTCGCGCTCCTCGTCGATGATCTCGTAGTCGTAGAACGCCGTGCCGCGGATGAAGGCGCCGAGGCCGTCGAAGTCCAGCTGCAGCTCGCTGGTGATCTTGGCGGCGTTGCTGGCGATGCCCTCGTCGAAGTTGAGGTTGCCGTCGTCGCCGTTGACGGAGAACGCGGTGCCGCCGTTCGTGCGCCCGACGATGTCCTCGTCCCGGTCCTCGACCCGCGAGCGCACACCGTAGGACAGCGTGGTGTCGATGCTGCCCGTGTAGGTCTCACCCGACAGCTCGTAGGCGGCTGCGTTGCCGGCCAGCAACACCGACCCGGCGGCCGCCAGCGCCAACTGACACGCCGCCGCGCGGCAGCTCGAAACGGTATAGGTCATTGTTCCTCCCCGACCCGCGTCAGGCGAAATCTGGTTTACGTTTTTCACAAAAAGCGGTGACCCCTTCGGCGAAATCGTCGCTCAG
>JBFJWO010000162.1:0-9951 GCA_041623575.1 Gammaproteobacteria bacterium | reverse complement strand
GGCCCAACTGGTTCGCGCCGCCCGGCGTCGCCCCGCGAGATCGCTACACCTTCGGGCGGCAGAACTGGTTCGAGCCGGTGGGCGAGGAGCACCGCGCGGTGCGCGAACGCGCCGGGCTGATCGACCAGTCCTCGTTCGCCAAGTTCGAGCTGCGTGGGCCGGACGCGGCGGCGGCGCTGTCCTGGCTCGCCGCCAACGACGTCGACGGCGCGCCGGGACGGGTCACCTACACCCAGATGCTCAACGCGCACGGCGGGATCGAGTGCGACCTGACGGCCGCGCGCTTCGACGAGGCCTTCTACTACGTCGTCACCGGTACGGGCTTTCGCACCCACGACGCGGCCTGGATCCGCCGCCACCTGCCCGCCGGCCTCGACGTCACGTTCGCCGACGTGACCGAGGACCTGTTCACCCTGTCGCTGACGGGGCCTCGCGCGCGCGACGTGCTAGGCGAAGTCACCGCGGCCGACCTCGGCAACGCCGCCTTCCCGTTTGCCGCCTGTCGCGAGATCGACGTCGCCGGGGTGCGGGTGCGCGCGTTGCGCATTACCTACTGCGGCGAACTCGGCTGGGAACTGCACGGTCCGCTCGCCGGGGCGGGCGTCGTCTACGACGCCTTGATGGCGGCCGGCGCCGTCCACGGGCTGGCCAACGCCGGCTATCGTGCCATCGAGTCGCTGCGCCTGGAGAAGGGCTACCGGGCGTGGGGCGCCGACATCGGGCCGGACTACACGCCGCTCGAAGCGGGCCTCGGCTGGGCGGTGAAGCTGCGCTCCGCGAAGCCGTTCCTCGGCCGCGAGGCACTGACGGCGCAAAGCGGCAAACCGCTCGTCAAGCGCCTGGCCTGTTTCACCGTGGACGACCCGCAGGTGATCCTGCTGGGGCGCGAGACGCTGTACCGCGACGGGCGCCAGGCAGGCTGGCTGGCGAGCGCGGGCTGGGGCTACACGGTGGGCAGGAACATCGGCTACGGCTACGTTCGCGACCCCGCCGGGGTGAGCGACGACTACCTCGGCAGCGGGCGCTACGAACTCGAAGTGGCCACCCGGCGCGTGCCGTGCGAGCTGCACCTGGTGCCGCTCTACGACCCGGATCAGCGGCGGGTGCGCGCCTGACGCCGCAATCGCTCCGCTGCCGCCGCGCCCGGACGGGAATGGACGCGCGCCCCGCGCGGCCCCGGCTCAACGAATCACGTTGATCCGCTGCGCGCGGCGGCGGGTGGCTTTCTTGGCCGAGTACATCCCGGCATCGGCGATCTCGCTCAGGGAATTGAGGGTGAAGTCGCTGGCTTCGGCCCGGCAGCTGGCACTGCCGACGCTGTAGCTCAGGCGGTAGCGCCGCCCGCGGCCGCGCTCTTCCACGGACTGCGCCAGGCGCGCCAGCAACGCCGGCACGGTGTCGCTGTCCGCATCGCTCAGCAGCACCCAGAACTCGTCGCCGCCCATGCGCCCGATCACGTCGCTCTGGCGGAAGGTGGCACGCAGGCTTGCGGCGAAGTCGCGCAACGCGGTATCGCCCTCAGCGTGCCCGAGCGTGTCGTTGATCTCCTTGAAATAGTCGAGGTCGAAGGTGAGCAGGGCGACCTGCTGGGCGTTGCGGCGGCTGGTCTCGAGCACGTGACGCGCGAGCATGTCGAAGCCGCGCCGGTTGTAGACGCCGGTCAGCGGGTCGAAAGTCGCGAGCGAGATCGCGAGCACCAGTTGCTCGAGGGTCCGCCCGAGGTCGGTCAACGCCTCGCGATCGGCGTCCGAGAACGGGCGGGACTCGTGGTCGATGACGCACAGGGTGCCGAGCTTGGCCCCGTTGACCGCGCGTAGCGGGTAGCCGGCGTAGAAGCGCAGGTGAGGCGGGTGGTTGACCAGCGGGTTGTCGCGGAAGCGTTCGTCCTCGTGCGCGTCGTTCACGACCAGCAAATCGTCGCCGAGGATCGCGTGCCCGCAGAACGAGAGGTCGCGCGGGGTCTGGGATGCGTCGAGCCCCTGGCAGGACTTGAACCACTGGCGGTGCTCGTCGACCAGCGAGACCAGCGCGATGGGCACGTCGAACAGCCGCGTCGCCAGCCGCGTGATGCGATCGAAACGCTCGTCGGGTTCGGTATCGAGGAGCTCGAGCGCACGCAAGGTGCCGAGGCGTTCGGCCTCGTTGTGAGGGGTCGGGGGAGTGATCATTCCGGCCTCCTGGGGAAGTCCTGCTCCACGGCGCCGGTCGCTTCGACGCCGGCCGTCGGTTACCGGCAAGCACCGGGATCAGCGGCCACGCCGGTGCAGACTTTACCCCCAGGCGCCTGAAAAACAAGGCATCTCAGGATTATTCCTAGGCGCGCCGGTCAGCGGCCGAAGCCGGCCTGCGCGGGCAACCACAGTGCCAGCGGCGGAAAGGCCAGCACCGCGGCCAGGCCCAGCATCATCAGCACGACGTACGGCAGGGCACCGCGGATCACCTCTGCCAGGGGCGCCTGGGCTATGCCCTTGATCACGAACAGGTTCATGCCCACCGGCGGGGTGATCAGCGCGAGCTCCAGGTTCACCATCAGCAGGATGCCGTACCACACCGGGTCGATGCCGAGCTCGAGCAACGCCGGGAACACGATGGGCGTGGTGATGAGAATGATGGCGATGGTCTCCAGGAACATGCCGAGCACGAAGATCACCGCCATCACGGCGAGCACGAACACCAGCGGCGTGAGTCCCTGCGCGATCACCAGCTCGACCAGCTCGGCGGGCACCCGGATGATCGTGATGGCGTGACCGAACATCGCCGCCGCCGCCAGGATCATGAACAGCATCGCCGTGGTGCGCACGGTCTCGAACGCCGTCTCCCACAGGTCGCGCCAGCCGAAATTGCGATAAGCCAGCGCGCCCACGGCGAGCGCGTAAACGCAACCCACCGCGGCGGCTTCCGAGGCGGTGAACACGCCGAGGTAAATACCCCCGAGCACGATCGGCGGCATCAGCAACGCCCAGGTCGAGCGCCCGAGCGCCTTGCCCGCGGCGCGCAGGCCCACCCACCGGGCGCTGCGCACGTCGCCGCGCCACCAGGCGCTGGCCATGCACCACGCGGCAAAGATGAGCGCCATCAGCAACCCCGGCAGCATGCCCGCCAGGAACAACGCGCCGATGGAACTCTCGGTGACGATCGCGTACAGGATCAACGGCCCGGACGGCGGGATCAGGATGCCCAGCGTGCCGCCCGCGGCGATCACCCCGTAGGCGTCGCGCGGGCGGTAGCCGAAACGCTGCATCTGCGGGATGGCGCTGGAACCGATGGTCAGCGCGGTGGCCACCGACGAGCCGGAGATCGCCGCGAACACCGTGCACGAAAGGACGGTCGCCACGCCCAGGCCGCCGCGCAGGTGTCCGACCACGGCGTTGGCGGCGTCGTAGAGGTCGTCGACGACCCTCGAGCGCACCATCACGTGGGCCATGAACGCGAACATCGGGATCGCGGTCAGCGCCTCGTTGTTGAGCTTGGCGAACACCGTGTCGGCGACGCTGTTCACGTTGCCTTCCGTGAGCAGCATGATCACCAGCGAGGCGAGGCCGAGGCCGGCAAAGATCGGCGCCCCGGTCAGCAGCAGCGCGACCAGGAACAGCAGGATGATCGCGACCGTCACGGGACGCGGGAACGCCCGGGCACGCTCACGGGCGAGCGCGCACGAGCAACGCCAGGACCCGCACGATGGCCGCGAGCCCCAGCAGTGCCGCACCGGCGAGCAGCACCGACTGCGGAATCCACATGGGCATTTCCAGGTAGCCCTCGGAATAGATTCCGAAGTCGTACGAGAAGCGCACCATCAGCACGGCGCTGTAGACGATCGCACCCGCCACCAGCGCCGCGCAGACCATGGCCCACACCTCGAGTCCCAGGCGCGTGCGCCCGCGCGCCCCGGCGGTCAACAGGTCGACGCTGATGTGATCGCCACGGCGCAGGCTCTCCGCCGCGCCCAGCATCACGATCGCGACCACCAGGTAACCGGACAACTCGTCCGTCCAGGTGACCGGCGTGGCGAACACGTAGCGCAGCACCACGCTGTAGGCGACGCACGCCAGCGTGACGAGCACCACAACGGCGCCGAGCGCGGCACCTGCGAAGGCCAGGGCGCCGACCACCCGGTCGAGCGCGCCGAGCGGGCCCGGCGGGCCCGCGCCGGGCGCGCCTCGAGACACCGCTAGCGGCCGAGCTTGCCGACCAGTTCGAGCAACTCCTCGCCCTGCTTGCCGGCGGCCTGCGCGAACGCCTTGTCGAAAGCGGGGCCCATCACCGCCTTCATCGCGGCGATCTCCTTCGCCGTGTGGATGTGCACCTGCACGTCCTTGGTGGCCAACTGGTAGGGCGCCGCCCCGGCCGCCTGCTCGGTGGCCTCGACCGCCCACACCGCGGCCTTGCGCCCGGCCTCGTCGAGCGCGGCCCTGGCCGCGTCGCTCAAGCCGTCGTACCAGGCGGGGTTCACGTAGCCGTGGAAGAACACGCTGAACAGCGGCGAGGCGGTGACGTGGTCCTGCACCTCGTAGTACTTGCGCGACCAGGCGGCGGAGATGTCGGTCAGCCCGGCGTCGATCACCCCGGTCGACAACGCCTGGTAGACCTTCGAGCCCGACATCGCCGAGGGGGCGGCGCCCATCGCCACCAGGCCCGCGTCCACGATCGGGTTCAGGCCGCGGATCTTCACGCCCTGGAAGTCCTCGGGCTTGATCAGCGGCTTGCCGCTCGAGGTGTAGGCGCTCATGCGCGTGGTGAACAGCCACGCCACGTTGCGCACGCCCTTGGTGAGCAGCGCCTGCTCGAGGTAGCGTGCCGCCTCCGAGCCGGGCCAGGCCTCGAGCACCGCGAGGTCGGTGACGGCGTAGGGCTTGAGCGTCACGTTCATGATCGGCAGGGTCTTGCCCCACTGGAAGTTCACCGAGAACGCGCACTCGATATTGCCCTTGGCCACCGAGACGATGTTCTCCTTGGCCCCGACCAGGGCGTTGGCGCCGAACACCTGCACGTCGATCTCCCCGCCCGACAGCGACTCCACCTCGGCCGCCCAGCGATCGATGACCTGGGCGATGTGGTGCTTGGGCGGTAGCTGGTGCGAGCAGCGCATGGCTTCGGCGGCGGCGGCGGGGGGCAGCGAGCCCAGGGCGAGCAGCCCGGCGAGGGCGACAAGCAGTCTTTTCATGTGATCCTCCTCGTGGTCGAAAACCAACGACCGGTCATTTGTCCGGCGTTGAACGGTGTTGCGATGCCTGGCGCGCGAAGTCCAGGCAGGCCGACTCGCGCGCGCGCAGCGCCCCCAGTCCGAGCAGTTCGTTGAACTCGTCGAAGCCCGGCATCGGCCCGGGGAAGCCCAGCGTCGTGCCATGGCGCGCGACGTGGGCCATCAGGTCGCGAACGGCGTTCGCGACCACGTAGGTGGTGGCCAGCGGGTAGACCGCCATGGCGAAGCCCAGCGCCGCCAGCTCCTCGAGCGGCAGCACCGGCGTCAACCCGCCGTCGATCATGTTCGCCAGGCACGGGCCGTCGAGTTCCGCGCAGATACGCCGCATGTCCTCGCGCGTGCGCGGTGCCTCGACGAACAGCAGGTCGGCGCCCGCCTCGCGGTACAGCGCCATGCGTTCCAGGGCGTCGTCGAGGCCGTTGACGGCCAGTGCGTCGGTGCGCGCCATGACGACGAGATCGGGATCGACGCGCGCATCGAGCGCGGACCTGAGCTTCGCGAGCATGTCCTCGACCGGCACCACCGCCTTGCCGGCCATGTGCCCGCAGCGCTTGGGAAAGACCTGGTCCTCGATGAACAGCCCCGCCAGACCGGCGCGCTCGTAGGCCCGCACCGTGCGCGCGACGTTGGTGACGTTGCCGAAGCCGGTGTCGGCATCGCCCAGCACCGGCAGGTCGGTGGCGTCGCACAGGCGGGCGTAGAACTCCGCCATTTCGCTCATGCCCAGCTGCGAGGTGTCGGGCTCGCCGAGCAGGGTGGCCGAGGCCGAGTAGCCGCCGCAGGTCAACGCCTCGAACCCGGCCTGCGTCGCGATACGCGCGCTCAGCGCATCGTGCACGCCCATCATCAGGTGGATACGGGAATCCTCGACCAGGTTCCTGAGTGCGGTTGTTCTTCTCATGCCTGGGGCACCACGCGCCAACGGTCGCCCATTATCGCCGCGCCTGCCGCGGAAATCGAACCGTCCCGGCGCGTTGCGCGCGGGCCGGTCACGCCGAAGGTGTTAACCTTGCCGGGCAACCACCGCAGACCCGGGCACCGCCGTCGCGGCCGGCGTCCGGCGCAGGAGGACCCATGACCCGAGTATTCCCCCGTGCGAGTGCGAGTGCGAGCGCGGTCGCGTTCGGCTTCGCCTTGTCGTTTTTCGCCCCGTTGGCCGCGGCGCAGACCGTGCAGCCGGAAGACACGCACGCCCGCGCCGCCGCCTCGCAGGCGGTGACGGCCCGGCGGTTCATGGTCGCCACGGCCAACGCGCACGCCACACGCGTCGGCTACGACGTGCTGGCCGCCGGCGGATCGGCAATGGACGCGGCGGTCGCCGTGCAGATGATGCTGAACCTGGTCGAGCCGCAGAGCTCGGGCATCGGCGGCGGCGCCTTCCTGCTCTACTGGGACGCCGCCGCCGGGCGCCTGCAGACCTTCGACGGGCGCGAGACGGCGCCCTCCGCCGCCACGCCCGACTATTTCCTCGGCGAGGACGGCCAGCCCGTCGGCTTCTGGCAGGCGGTGGTGGGCGGGCGCTCGGTCGGCGTGCCAGGCACCCTGCGTTTGCTGGAGCTCGCGCACCGGCTTCACGGCCGGCGCCCCTGGGCGGAGCTGCTGCAGCCGGCGATCGAGCGCTCACGCGCCGGCTTCGAGATCTCGCCGCGCCTCGCGGCGGCCATCGAAGGCAGCGCCGGAGAGCCGCGGCAGCTGGAGAAATACGCCCGCACGCGCGCCTATTTCTTCACCGCCGACGGCGCGCCCAAGCCGGCCGGCACGGTGCTGAGGAACCCGGAGTTCGCCGCCACCCTGAGCACCATTGCCGAGCGCGGCGCCGACGCCCTCTACCAGGGATTGCTGGCGCGGCAGATCGTCAGCACCGTGCGCGCCACGCGCGACAACCCGGGCATCCTGAGCGAGCAGGACCTCGCCGGCTACCGCGTCAAGCTGCGCGAGCCCGTGTGCATCGACTACCGCGGCTACGACGTGTGCGGCATGGGGCCGCCCACCTCCGGCGGACTCGCCGTCGCCCAGATACTCGGCGTGCTCGCGCATTTCGACCTGCCGGGCATGGGTCCGGGCGTGGACGCGGTGCACCTGTTCGCCGAAGCGGCCAAGCTGGCCTACGCCGACCGCGGGCTGTACCTCGCCGACAGCGACTATGTCTCGGTCCCGACCGCCGGCCTGCTCGACCCCGCCTACCTGACCGCGCGCGCGCAACTCGTGGACCGCGACCAGGCGATGGCGAGCGCACCCGCCGGCAACCCGCCGTGGCGCAGCGCGGAGTTGCGCTCGCCGCACGTCGGCCCCGAGCAGCCGGGCACCAGCCACTTCGCCATCGTCGACGCCGACGGCAACGCGGTCTCGATGACCACCACCATCGAGACCGGCTTCGGCAGCCGGCTGATGGTCGGCGGTTTCCTGCTCAACAACGAGCTGACCGATTTCTCGCGCAGCCCCGAGGCCGACGGGCGCCCCGTCGCCAACCGGGTCGAGGGCGGCAAGCGCCCGCGCAGCTCCATGGCGCCGACCATCGTGCTGAAGAACGGGCGCCCCTACCTGGTGCTCGGCAGCCCCGGCGGCAGCCGCATCATCAACTACGTGGCCAAGACCGTCGTCGCGGTCCTCGACTGGGGGCTCGACCCGCAGCAGGCCATCGAGCTGGGGCACTTCGTCAACCGCAACGGCGCCACCGATCTCGAGGCCGGCACCGAAGCGGCGGCCTTGCAGGCAGCCCTCGAGGCGCGCGGCCACGAGGTCAAGGTGGGCGACCTGAACTCCGGGCTGCACGCCATCCTGATCGAACCCGGCCGGCTGACCGGCGGCGCCGACCCGCGCCGCGAAGGGCTGGTGATGGGGGATTGACCGGGCAGCGGCGCCCGGAGCCTCCGGGCGGCGAGGCGCCTGCGCAGCGCGAACGCATTTGCCCCGGCGCGACGGCGCGGGTACGCTCGAACGGGCACTACAACAACCAACAGAGCACCTATGCGCCCGAACGCCCGCTGCGTGGCTGTCGCCACGGGCCTCGCCGGACTGACCATCGCGCCGCGTGCCGCAGCGCACGTGAAGTGGTTCTTTCCCTACGACCTCGATGCGCCGCCGCTGCCGCCGGGCGAGGTGCTGACCCCCACCTTCGTCTACCTGTTCCTGGCCTCGGTGGGCGCCGTCTACGCGTTCTTCTGGCTGGACCGCTTCAGCTATCGACGGTATTTCCTGGGCCAGTGGCTGAACCGGCTGGCGGTCGGGCCCGAGTTGTCGTTTCGCATCCTGAGCGTCGCGGTCGCGATCTTTTTCCTCGCCCTGTTCGCTTTCGCCATGGCCGGCAAGGCGTTCTACCTGACGCCGGAGTTGCGGGCGGGGCAGCCCGGCGTTGCCTGGCTGCAGTTGCTGATTGCGGGCGCGGCGCTCGTCAAACGCACAGCGCCGCTGGTCGGCGCCGGCATCCTGCTGCTGTACGGCCTCGCCGTCGCCGAGTTCGGTGTCTTTCACCTGCTCGACTACCTGATCTTCCTCGGCGTCGGCGTCTATTTCCTGCTGAGCGGCCTGCGCGGCCGGCAATGGCTGACGGCCCGCTACGTGACGCTCTTCGCCAGCACCGCGCTGACCCTGTTGTGGGCGTCGGTGGAGAAGTGGGCCTACCCGGTGTGGACCTACCCGCTGCTGGCGGCCGACCCGTCGCTGCTGATGGGCATGACGCCGCAGTTCTACATGCTGTTCGCCGGCTTCGTCGAGTTCAACATCACCTTCATGCTGATCAGCAGCGTGTCGGTGTTCGCGCGCATCACCGCGTTCGGCCTGAACGCCGTATTCGTGCTGGCGATCTTCGAGTTCGGGCTGATCGACGCCGTCGGGCACCTGCTGATCATCGCGATCCTGGTGGTCCTGGTGGTGCGCGGCCCGACCAGCGCACGCTATTTCCTGGTGCTGTCCGACAAGACGGTGTGGACGGAAGCCTATTTCATGACCGGCCTGTACGTGCTGGCCTTCGACCTGGTGTTCATCGCTTACTACGGGCTGTACTACCTGACCCGTTGACGGGCTGACCCGCAATCTCCCCCGCCCGCCGACGGGCGGGACTCAAGGCGCCCGCCACGGCGGCCGATAACCGGCACGGCAGCCCCCGATCCCGGCGGGCCCGGGACCGGCATGACGTACCGCACTTCGCCGCGGGCAGAACGCGGCTTCACACTGTTCGAGGTGCTGATCGTGGTCACGATCCTGGCGATCGTCGGCGCGCTCGGGTTCGGCCACGGTTCCTCGCGCGATGCGGACAGGGTCGAGGTCGCCGCCGCCGAGATCGCCGACGCGTTCCGTTTCGCCCGCGACGAGTCGCTGCGCACCGGCGAGAGCTACGGCGTGCACATCCGTGCCAGCGCCGAAGGGGTCCGGCTGTTCCGCCTCGACCCGGTCACCGACCCGCCGACCCGCGTGTTCGACGTCTACGACCCGGTCGCCAGGCACCTGTGGGACACGGACTTCGACGACCACCCGCTGGCGAGCGGGGTCGACGTCGAACGCACCCACAGCTACCGCGGGACCTGCAACCTCGGCCGCTACGTGGCGTTTCGCGATGCCGGCACCCCGTCGTGCACCGATCCTCTGGCGGTCCTGCTCGAGCGCGCCGACGTCACGGTCACGCTCGGCAACGCACAGCGTACCGTCACCCTGGACGGCTTCACCGGGCGGGTGAGCGTGCAATGAAGGGCGTGCGCGCCGAACGCGGCGTTTCCTACGTGGAAGTGCTGGTCGCCGCGGCGGTGATCGCGGCG